>JBCCJE010000578.1:0-4365 GCA_039027925.1 Bacteroidota bacterium | reverse complement strand
TGTATAGAAATTAGCAGGTAAATCCTCATAGCTTGGGCTATACCATTTTAATCATCTGTGGTAATCACCATAATTTGTAGTGATCAGGAGTTGTTCAATATTCAATTTTTTCACTAATAATTTTTATTGATAAAATGGCATTTAAAATATACACCAAAACTGGCGATCAAGGAGAAACTGGATTGTTCGGAGGAAAGCGATTGCCCAAAAGCCATCTACGTATCGAAAGCTACGGCACGGTGGACGAACTTAACTCGTGGATAGGGCTAGTCAGAGATTTGACCAATTATCCAAAGACGGAAGGGGTGTTGGAAAATATTCAAAATCGCTTGTTTACCGTTGGGTCTGTGTTGGCGTCCGACCCCTCCAAACCCCTGAATGTTCCCCAAGTTCAAGAAGCGGATATTAACTTGTTGGAAAAAGAAATAGACCGAATGGAATCAGAGTTACCACCGCTGAAAAACTTTATCCTGCCGGGAGGGCACCCCGTCGTTTCCCAAATTCACATTGCTAGGTGCGTGTGCAGAAGAGCCGAAAGATCCGTTGTCGGGCTAGGGCTAATTGACGATGTTCCTACCATTGTTTTACAATATTTGAATCGCTTGTCGGATTACCTTTTCGTATTGTCTCGCTGGGTGGGTATGCGATTAGAAGCTAAGGAGATTCCGTGGATTCCGCCCAAAAAATCCTGATTGCTCATCAAGATTTTTTAGCCACTTTCATTTTGATTCCGTATTTGGGTTGTAAGGTGACGTAGGGCATCGCTTCGATTTTTTGATTTTTGATGAGGGTAAATTCGTAGCGGTTAATCATCTCCAGTACGACTAACTGCATTTCCATCATCGCAAAGTTGTTGCCGATACAAAGCCTTGGACCGCCGCCGAAAGGCATATAGGCAAAGGCAGGTTTGGTCTTCATATTTTCTTTATGGAATCGTTCGGGGACAAAAGCATTTGGATTTTTCCACAACTGCTCCGAGCGGTGCAAACCATAAATATAGACAGCTACCATTCGACCTTTTTGGATAGTAAAATCCTCCACTTTATCGTCCTCGTTGGCAAGCCGATCCGTCACCCAGGCCGGAGGAAAGAGCCGCATGGATTCATTGATGACTTGCTTAGTGTAGGTCAGTTTTCGAAAATCACTAAAGTCAATCGGACGATCACCGATGACGGTTTCGTATTCTTTTTTTATTTTCTCAACTGCTTCGGGATGTTGGCTGAGCAAATAGAAAGTCCAAGCGAGCGCATTGGCGGTTGTCTCGTGTCCCGCCACAAACAAAATAATGGCTTCGTCCAGTAGCTGCTGATCGGTCATGCCTTCGTTGGTATCTTCATAGCGTGCATCCAAGAGCATATCCAAAAGGTCATCGTGCCGCTCGCCACTCGCCCTTCTCTCTTGAATAATATTTAAAATCGTTTTTTGTGCATCTTTGGAGCGTTGGTACTGTTTCTTGTGCTCTCCCGAAAGCCTAAACCACCAAGTCAGGTAAGGCTGCCGGAGTCGGCGTACGATATATTCTTGAATATTTTGAATATTATCAGCTAGAAAATTTAATTCTTCGTAGCCCACGCTGGTCGTAAAAAGTGATCTGGCAACAATGTCGAAGGCCATCTCCGTCATCTTGTCCGATAGGTCGAATACTTTTCCGGAGGCTGCCAATTCATCAAAATCTTTCCTAGCGTCCAGTACTACCCGAAGCATGGTTTGTGTCAGAGCTGCTAATTTAGCTCGGTGAAATCCGGGCTGGATCAGCCGACGTTGGCGCAGCCAGTACGCCCCGTCGCTGGTCAGTAATCCATAGCCTGCGTATTGTCGGAGCACCTTAGTTTGAATCTCGGATTTGCGATAGTTCCGATTATTTTTCTGTAAGACGTACTGCGCAATTTTCGGATTGATGGTAAAAATGGCTTTTCTGTATCCCCCTACACGCATGGCGAAGGTATCACCATTTTCCTCAATAAAACTACTTAGGATAGGAATGGGATTTTTCACAAAGTTTCTAGCATTTTTGACCATCTTCCAAATCGGGATTTCAGGGATAATTTTTGCCATAAGGTATTGATGTTGAGTATTTTTTTATTGGAAAATTGAAATATGTAATCATTTTTTCGCAGGCTCTAAATTAAGCAATAGAAGTTACTTGGTACAAATCTTGTTTTATATTTTCGGAGAATAATTACTACACACTAGATGATTCTTGTTCTCTAAAAAAAAATTGGAAAATATACTTCCCCGCTCATTGCACTTTCCAAAAACCCTCCAGACTAGAGCCATTCCTCATCTTTCAGTACATTTTTTATTGTTTTAAATATTTGAAATGAAGAACATAACAAACCTGCTATTGCTGATCGGCGTATTTCTTTTGTGCGGTACTACCAACTACGCTTCGGCTCGAATAATGTTGGCGGAGCAAATAGTGCATACTGATATAAAGCCTTGTTCAAAAAGAAATAAGTATTGTAAAGGCGAAATTACGTACCGAGATGGTAGCCACTACAAGGGAGAGTTCAGGTACGGAGAGCCACACGGTCAAGGGGTGTACAAATGGACGGATGGCGAAATTTACGAAGGAGAGTTTACCAACGGATTACGCCACGGTAAGGGAAAGCACATATATAACAATCAGGACACGTACGAAGGAGAGTGGCAGTTTGGTATGATGCACGGCCACGGCACCTACAAGTGGGTAGATGGTGGACAGTACGAAGGAGGCTTCGTGGAGGGACTGATGCAGGGCAAAGGTAAAATCATAATGCCCGATGGCGAATCCTACGAGGGCGAATGGAAGCAAGGACTAGCTGACGGCAAAGGTACTTACACCAGAATAGATGGTAGTAAATATATCGGTAAAAGTAAAAAAGGAGAGCGTCACGGATCGGGAAGAATTGTATGGCGAACGGGTGACTACTTTATTGGAAAATGGAAAAAAGGAAAGATCAACAAGACGGGAACTTTCCACTACAATAATGGCGATAAATTTATGAGTATCTGGGACGAAGGCGAAATGAAGGGAAAGGCTACCTATATTTTTAAAGATGGAAAAGAGGTAAAAGGATCTCTCCAAGAAGTGGAAAGAGCCGTAGAAAAAGATGAGGAAAAAATGGAAGAAGTGATGCCTAATCTCGGGTTGACTTGGTATGCCATCGCGTTGGAGTACAAAGCCGCCGAGCGATACGATTTAGCTATGGAAAACTTGAAAATGGCGCAAAAGTACGTACCGTCTTCGTCGGACTTGAACCAACTGATTCATCAGCAAAAAGAAATAGTACAGAAGAAACTAGATGAGATAGAAGGTCTCTGATGGTAAAATTTTTAACAAGAACTGAATAAACATTCATCCAAAAACCAAACTCGAAGCTGCGTGGAATTTTTTCACGCAGTTTTTTATTTTTCGGAATGGCTGACTTTTTTATTCGTCGTATCGGGCACTTGCTCCACTATTGCCGTAAATCTTTTCATGGTTTCTACGGGACCCTTCGTGATACCCAAGTTGACAACCCACGCCGGAAGATTACCACCGGGGTCAGTCACCGCTACGTAGTCAATGTTGATCGTTCCGTCGGGCTGTGGCATTAGTTTCCAGTAAGAATCAAATTCGGGAATTCTGATAAATCCCTTTTCATCTCCTTTCATTTTGGGTACAGCCTTGGAGTGGGAAAAAATAAAACCCGTAGCCTCATCCGTCCATTGGGTGGAGCGAACTACTAGATCTCTATCTGTAATCGGAAAGGGAAAGTCGGACTTGGTGTAGTAGTAATAATCATTGGAGGAGATGACTTTTATTTTTTTAGCACCCATACATTTGAATACCCACTTGTGGTAGCCCGCTACGTCGTTGAGTACGCTTATGATCTTTTCGGCAGAAGAACTCACGGTGGTCGTTATTCGGATTTCCTTAAAATCCGAATGCTCATTATTGCGAGTATATACTTTGAGCTTACCCTTGGTGGTTTTGAGTTTCCAATCTGTTTTATCAAAATTTTGACCCAAGAGGTTTGAAGAAAATCCAACAACAAAGGTGAGCAAAAGGACTACAATGCGACTTGACTTCAACATGTTCAAATGTTATGTGTGATTGTAATTTGTTTCTAGCGTACTACTATTGGAAACGCCAATGAGTAGTACTCTGTTTAAAACTCTAGCTAAAGTTTTAAAAATCGAAAATTAAATTTCTGGTTTGATTTTCGGAAAAGCGGAATTAATTGTTGATTAACTTTTAGCGGGAAGAAATTTTGAATAGTCTGAATTTGGAATTATAAAATTGGTAAAAAAAGGATGGAAAGTCAATTTATTTTGTCCATTTTAGTTTTTTACGATTTTTTCGTAACTACTTACCACCCTTAGTGTAATTTTTGAATTAAG
>JBCCJE010000577.1:0-4368 GCA_039027925.1 Bacteroidota bacterium | reverse complement strand
TTTGGATTGATGATCTAGAAAAATGGAGCGATACCAATATCACTTTGGGGCAAAATGTAAGAGCACTCAATGATGCCATTGACAATTTTGGAAATAGATTGTTTTTTATGGTTTCGATGGGCAATTGGACGCTATCGTTTTTAGATAAGACTTACGAAATTCTAAAAGTATTTCAGGCAGAAATCAATCTCGATAGAATGCCTGCCGACGAAATCAAAAGAGCCATCTTGATTCGGCACGGTGCTACCCACAAAACGCTGATCAACGAAGATGACGAGGAACTCTCGCCCCAAGATTTTCAAAAAAATATCAATCGAATATACCGAATAGTCCAAGGCAATATCGGCGAAGCACTCAATCATTGGGCCAATGGAATTGTTACTGCCGACGAGGAGCGGGTGCGTTTTCAAGATGCTACCAACTACGCTTTTCCCGATTTTATCAATGCCGATACGGCGCTGATAATGGCTTCTTTGATGATGGAAAAAAGATCGAATGAGTACCGCTTGCGAAAATTGTACGGACCCGCTTTTAAGGAAAAATTCCAGCACCTTATCCAACGCATGATTAGTGTTGGTATTTTGAAGCGGCATCTGAACGGTTGGTTGGAGATCAATGAATTGGTAGTGAACGATGTAGGTAGATTGTTAGAAGAAAAAGGATATTTGAAATTTAACAGATAAAAAATAATGCGACTAGAGGATTTTCAAAAAATAGCCAACCACGCAACCGATACCACGCTACAGTCGGTGAAGGATACTGTGGTGGCTGTACCCGATACGACGATTACGGCGGTGGTGCCCATCAAGATCGAAGATACGCCCGCTACCAAAGACGAGGAGCGAAGTATTTTTGATGCCTATTTTTCGTGGACAGACTTTATTCTCATTGCTGCTCTCTTGGTGGGATTTTATTTTTTACTACAGTTTTTAGAGCGCATTTTGGATCGGTACAAAGTGTTCGGGCGGTACCAAAGTTCGATCAAAAGTTTTATTCATCATACTTTTTTGATTTACGAAGCACTTGCCTATCTCATCTTGGGTGGGGTCTTTATTTTAATCAAACCCGTTTTTCACGGTATCCTCGCCTTGATTGTTTTGGTAGGCGGATTTGCCCACGTCCGTAATTATTTGAGTGGACGCATTGTACATTTTGATGATGCCATCACGACGGGAAAAAGAATTAAAACGACTGATAATCAAGGGATTATATCACAGATGGGAAGATTGGGACTTAAAGTCCGAACCAGCAAAGGGCTTCAATTTATCAATTATTCCAAGCTGGTGGCAGACGGGTACACGTTGTTATCGGGGGAGCAGGTGGGTGGTTTTTACCAACTCAATATTCAACCCAAGGAGGAAAATGAGAAAAAAAATCACACTAACCGAGTCCTCGATTTGTTAAACTCATCGCCTTACTTGGACTGGAATCACAAACCCCAAATTCTTCCCACCAAGGAAAATGCTAAAGCCATCAAGGCTCGGGTAGTCGTGAAGGAAGAAAGACATTTGCACAATTTGATCCAACTAATTCAGGAGTGGGGCTATCATTGTAAGGTAGTTTCCTAGCAATTACGATTAGTGTGCAGACTTTATCAAAATTTTAAAACTAGAAATCAAGCATAATGGATTTTTCAAATTTTTCGAGCTACGAATTTTTAATTGGTACATCGGTAGTCATCATCCTCTCCTTCTTTTTTGGGGAGTTTTCCCGCAAAACCAACATTCCCTCGGTGCTGCTTTTGATTATTTTAGGCGTTGTCATCCAGCAATTTTTAAGTATTGACAAAGAAGCTATCAAGCCCGTTCTGGAAATTCTGGGTATTGTCGGATTGATAATGATTGTGCTAGAAGCCGCCTTGGAGCTAGAACTCAAGCGGGAAAAATACATCCCGATTGCCATTGCGCTACTCATTGCTTTGATTGGATTAATCCTCTCCGCTTGGGTAGCCGCCATCATTTTGAATACTTTTATAGATGGTATGACAATGGAAAAAGCGTGGCTGTACGCAACGCCCTTATCCATCCTTTCGAGTGCGATTATCATTCCTAGTGTAGTAGGGTTGAGTCCGCAGAAAAAAGAATTTCACGTGTACGAAAGTACCTTTTCTGACATCCTCGGCATTATGATGTTTTATTATTTATCGGGCCAATTGGGTGAAGGCGACCACGGTGGCGGTATGATTGGCTTCGGCGGAAATGTATTGTTAACCATTGTCGTTTCGTTCATTGCGAGTTATATTCTCATTTTGATTTTTCAAAATATCCGTAGCCACACCAAGCTATTTTTATTAATTGCAGTTTTATTGTTATTGTATTCGATTGGTAAACAAATGCACTTGTCATCGTTGATAATTATTCTAGTATTCGGATTGATTATCGCCAATATGAAATTATTTTTTCAAGGGCCGTTGGGAAAATGGCTACACATGGAGAAAGCAAAACAAATCTACGAGGGCTTACACGTCATCACGATGGAAACCGCATTTGTGGTCAGAACATTCTTCTTCGTATTCTTCGGACTTTCGATTACGTTAGCCTCTTTGTTCAGCGTCAATGTGGCCTTAGTGAGTTTGTTGGTTATTGCTTCGATTTACGTTTTACGTTTTGTGATACTAAGGTTATTTCTCGGCGGAGACATCATTCCACAACTATACATTGCGCCCCGTGGATTAATTACGATTTTGTTGTTTTACAGTATTCCGACCGAAGCCGAAGTGGCAGGTTTTAATCCTGGAATATTATTGTTTATTATCATAGGTACGAGTATCATCATGACTATTGCAATGGTGTCCGACAAACAAAAATCAGGTAAGGCCATCGAGAAAGCCGAGGCCAATCCAATCGGTTACGAAAAATGGAAAGCACCAACAATTGTTACGGATAAAAAATAATTTTAGTGAACACAGTTGAAGATTTTATTGATAGGCAAGAAGGCAATCAAAAAGAGATACTCCTCTTTTTGCACGAGCTTTTAGCTAATCATTTGGAGTTGACTCCCAAGGTTAGATACAAGATTCCTTTTTATTATCATCACAGTTGGATTTGTTATTTGAATCCTGTAAAAGGTAACAAAATCGAATTAGCTTTTCTGAGAGGGAATGAATTGTCCAACAATCAAGCACTACTAGAGCGCAAAGGGAGAAAACAAGTGCGTGGGATGGAGTTCGGAAAAGTAGCTGATATTGAAGAAGATGCCTTATACGAGATTTTGCAAGAGGCAATTCTGCTGGACGAAACTATTCCTTACGCTTCTAAAAATTTAAAAAAGAAAGAATAAATGTTAGGTCTAATTCTCATCTATTTTATTGCAAAAAATTTCTCTGATCTCGCTGGTGCATACAAGAAGAACAAATGGGTTTTTGCTCTACTTGGCGTAGCGTTTTATTACATCACATCATTTACCTCGATTTTTCTTTTAGTAGTACTCGCCGAGTTAGCGGGTTGGTATGGTATATTAGAGTTAGGAGAAACTGGACTCGGGTTCTTGGCAGTTCCGTTTGGAATCATAGGCTGTGTACTGTTGTACGGCTTCCTAAAAAAGCGATGGGCTGATGATCAAATTAAAGAGGATCATAACATTTTGGATCAAAATATTTTCTAAACGCACCTTGGCAGATAATTGGTACTTGAAACAAAAAGACTAATCCTCCGAGAATTTATCATTGCAGATGCCCCCGGTATGTTTGCGTTAAACAATGATCCTACGGTTATGCGATTTACTGGAGATCGCCCATTTGAATCCGTCGAAACGGCTAGAAATTTTTTAAAAAATTATACTGCCCACCAGAAGTATGGATTTGGTAGATGGGCGGTTTTGACCAAAGCAAATAAAAAATTTATTGGATGGTGTGGATTAAAAAGGAATGAAGAAGATCAGGTAGATATTGGTTTTCGTTTTTTTAGGAAAGAATGGAATAAAGGATACGCAACGGAATCTGCTAATGCTTGCTTGCACTATGGTTTCGAAAAATTAGACTTGACCGAAATCGTAGGTCGTGCTCACAAGGAAAATACTGCTTCCATCAGAGTTTTGGAGAAAATAGGAATGACTTATTGGAAAGCCCAAGAAGTAGAGGGAATGCGTGAGGCAGTTTATTACAGGATAAGTAAAACGCCATTTTCCAGAGTATAAAAAGGAACATTATATTTTGACATTTCCGTGATGATTACGCCCCTATTAAAAAATGATTTAGCAAGGTTTAACTACTTCATATTGCTGTTGAAATTATAGCGTAAGTAATTGATTACTAAGGAGTTGTGGATATATGATTTTTGGTAACAGCTACTTAGAAACGTTTAATACCTAATTCAGTATTTTCAAAATACCTAACAATAGGTATTGGTATTTGTGTTTTCAAAGTTATTT
>JBCCJE010000576.1:0-4369 GCA_039027925.1 Bacteroidota bacterium | reverse complement strand
TTTAGCTTCCTTGTCGAGGATGTCCGTGAGGGGAGTCACTATTCGCTTGTTGTTGATGAGGATCAAGTCTTTGGAATAATTCACCACGCTGTGATTGAGGATGAGATTGTTGGCTTGATCTTCCCAAATTTGGTTGAAGTCGGACTGATGATCGAGCAGATCGAAGGACTTAACCTCCTTATTTTCTTTTTTTAAAAAATATAAACTAGGATCATTTTTGTAAGAAAACCAGAGTTCATTTTTTTGGGAAAAGTGAAATAAATCTAATTCTCCAGTTTTGTAAATGTCTTGTTGTGAAATATCAATTTCGTCCACTACGCCCGTTGCGTTAATGTGAACAATGCTTTGCTGCGCATCATCAAATATCCAAAAACTACCATCTGCGCAAGCGATCAAATCAGCGGTCTGCGTAGCGGTATCGCGTTTTGAAGCTACGCTACCAATCTTTTTAAAATCATCTTGCTGTAGCCAAGCGTAAAGTAAGAGACTGTCTTTTGTTTGGGTCAGTACGTAAGTTGATCCCAAGGGGACGGTGGAGTGACTGATCATTCGACCCGCTAGACTTTGGGTAGAAATTCCGTAGGAATCGAAGGTGACCATGTGCAGTACTTCGAGAGAGTCCGTTATCTCGTGGGGGCTAATGATAAGTTGCTGTTTCTTGCCTTCGGTCATTTTTCCGTATCCCCTAATTTTGATGGTTTGAGCCAAATTGGGTAACGGAAGATTCGAAAAAATCTTCATCTGATGCCCATCGAATCTCGTCAATCCACTACGGGTACTCGCCCAGATCAATCCCTGCGAATCTTTGGTAATATCCATGACTGTATTGGAAGCTAGACCGTCGCTATTGGAATAATACTGAGTCGTAAAATTAGGCAACTGCCCCGTTGCGTCAACGCACCAGCCTAAAAAAAAGAAGGTAACGATCAGAAGAGGAGACTTCATCTATTTTATCGAAAATTGTTTTTGTTGGGTTTTGAAAAATGAACGAATACCGTTTTTTGCGTTCTCATTTTTTCAAAAAGTGAAAGTTAAAATTAAGGATTAGGCATCGAATAACCTATCTGTACAAAGAGATTATTTTTTCTACTATCCCGAGTCTTGGGCTTTTCCTACGATTGTCATCAATTAATCAGCTATCCATTATAATTGTCAACGGAAATAGAGTATCTTTCCTTCATCTCCCCAGTTAGGAATGGTGCACTAATAAATTTATATTTTATGCGCAGTTATTTTTTCTTTATGCAAGGCGAAAAACGTAGGCGATGCGGGGCATCGGTGAGGCTTTTCAACGCAGCAGAAAGGAAAAAGAACAAGTAGAAAATGTGAATTTATTAGTGCACCATTCCTTAACTTAATTAATCAATATCCAACCTCGAAAATCTTAATTTTAAAACCCAAACAAATATGAATGCCCTGCTAATAGATGATGAGCAAAAGGCAGTTGTGATTCTGAGGAGTTTAATACAAGAATTTTGTCCACAAGTAAATCTAGTGGGTACGGCAGACTCGTTAGAGTCAGGACTCGTTGCCATCAACAAACTCCAACCCGACTTGGTATTTTTGGATATTGAAATGCCCGGAGGAAGTGGCTTTGATTTACTGCGCAAATTACCTCATCTCAATTTTGAAATTGTCTTTGTCACTAGCCACGAGGATTACGCCATCGAAGCCATCAAGTTTTGTGCTATCGGATACATTCTAAAACCCATCAGGGAAGTAGAACTAATCGCTGCCGTCAATCAAGCAGAAAGCAGAATCAACCAAAAAGTAGAAAATCTCCGAAATAAACAACTTCTCGAAAACTTAGTTAATCCCCAAAACTCCACCCACCGTATCGGTATCCCTACGAGCAGAGGTTTGGATTTCGTGGAGACGGGTAGGATTATTCGGTGTGAAGGGATTCGCAGATATACCAATGTGGTCATTCAGGGAAAAAAAGACATCATCAGTTCCTACAACCTCGGAGAGTTCAAAAAACTCCTACACACTTACAATTTTTTTTCCCCACATAAATCACATCTAATTTCTCTAGGGCATATCGTTCGGTACGATAAGGAAGGCACTATTGAGATGACTGATGGTGCCCACGTACCCGTAGCGAGACGAAGACGCAACGATTTTTTGGAACGCCTAAAACGGTTATAATTTGCAAAGTAATTGTTATTAACTGCCATTGATTATTGTCATTAACCATTGCTATTGTCCCTGTTCATTCTCATTGCTATTGCCCTTGCTCATTCTCATTGCTATTGTCTTTGCTCATTCTCATTGCTATTGTCATTAATCATTGCTATTGCTCATTGTCATTGCTATTGCTTATTGTCCTTGCTCTTGCCATTGCTCATTGTCACTCCCTAATTATTTTTTGTACAAAAAACTGACTTCGATCTCGGTTCGAAATGTGCACCACGTAGAATCCCCTTTCCCAATCTGACGCTGGCAGGCGTATGGTTTCGTCAGCACTATCTAGTGCTGCCAACAGACGACCCACTACGTCAAATACTCGAATGGTAATGACTTCATCAGTCAAATTACTAATTGAAAGATACTCCGTAAATGGATTGTTATTAATTTTCACGCCTTGTAGTTGTGCTACTGTCGAGGTGCTCACGGGGGGAGCAGTAATCTTACAATCGGAGGGAATTGGATCTAGTTCTACTGGTAGTCCCGGCGTGAGGTCTTTACCATCAAATGCAGGGTAATCGGTACCGTACCGAGTAGCCCGAAAGATACTAGCGTTGGTCAAGATCGTTCCTTGAGCTACGGGGCCATTACTGCCGATGGGCATTTTATAATGCCAAATAATATCTCCATCCAACGTCACTTCGTAAAAATTTCCCCTTCTACCTTCACATACGAGCGTGTTGCCATTGGGTAGCCGTTGCGCTCCAGAGATGTTGGGCGAATACATCTCCTGCGGAGGATCATACTCGTAAGTCCACAGCAAATCTTCGGGCCCAAAAGGGGTATCCGCGCCAATCGTGTACGTATTGTTAGCATCCAGCGGTGGTACAATGACATCCACCGAAGAGTAGCTACCGCCAGGTCTTCCTAGCCCATTATTGAACACCATGATATTTCCAGCTTGGGGATGACCATCAGGAATCCATCTGGCATCGTGCTGACCAAAAAATTGTTGATCGTCTATTGTTCCTCGTTGGTACATCAGGGGATTGCCCCACCGAAAAAGAATGTCTCCACCTTTGCCAGCGTTGCCACCCTGGTGAGTAGCTGCCTCGGCGGTAGTGGTACTGTGATCAATGATGTAGATCTCGTTGAGGTGGCGCGAACTCAGGATAATTTGATCTAGGTTTTCGTTATATTGAATGGAGTTCAGGTGAATCCAATCTTTGTTATCTCCCGTGGGATTGAGCGCAGCGTTTACATCCATTAGTTCAGGATGATCGGCGACTACGCCGTAGTTGGATCGAGTAGAGTCAAAGTCCTGAATCAAGTGATCCCAAAGGTACCACTCCCAGACAATCTCCGCCGAGTTGCTACTAATTGGTTTTATCTCTACTATTCGTTCCGACCAAACTTCATTACTGATAAAATTGGTATCTCGACCCGCTACGGTAGCTTCCAATTTGGTTTTACGATCCCAAGCCATGACTAGAATATTACCATTGGGCATGGGGGCTACATCGTGGTGATGATGATAATTAGGATCAGAATAATCATATTGCCAGATCGTTGTGTCCTCCCAATTGAATATTTGTAAGCGACCGCCCGTGCCACCAGCGCTGAAGTTACTCCCAATGCGAGCGGTACGTAATAAGTTTCCATTTTCGAGTAGGTAGGCAGAAGCACCAGGAAAATCATTGCTTTGTTTCCATTCCTTGACCACGAGTCCGCAATTATCTATTAAATAGGTATTAGTCGTGTTTGCGGGGGCAAAGAGCGTGTAACCATTATAAGCAGCGGAATCACTCAGCAAAAGTCCAACCGTTTGGGCGTAAATGTTTTGTTGTAAAAAAATACACAACGTAAGGAACGTAAATATTTTTTGCATGATAATAAATTTTTTCGTTAGCAAACCAACTCAGAGGGTAGATTTGCGGAGCTAGAAATTACTCTCTAAGAACATTATTATCTGCGAACTTACGCAGTATTTTCTTTTTCCAATGTCGGCTTTTTACATTACGGGTTCTTGGTGAGGCTGATCTACGTAACATTGAAAATTTTCTTTCACAACAATATCCAGCGATAAATATTGAACCTTGGGGATGGGGGCTTTCAGTAGCAAATGCTTGTACAAATTGAGGATACCAAAATAACCTTGGTGGGACGGATTTTGGTTGATTAAAAAATCAATTTTGTTGGCTTGCAAATAGGTTACATTTTTATCCACTAGGTCAAATCCACC
>JBCCJE010000575.1:0-4382 GCA_039027925.1 Bacteroidota bacterium | reverse complement strand
GCCCGAGATGTTGCGCGTGCCACCGGCTCCGGCACCACAGGCCTCCACAGTTTTGACCATGGCTTCGAGAAAAAATCACAAATGCTAATGCCATTGATCTCGATTTGGAGGCATCCATGAAAGGGATGTTCTTTAAAAAAATCTTTGGAGAAATTGGTTTGGGTGGACGAGCTATTTTTGCCTTTGGAGAGGTAGGCGATATCCGCTATCAAACCCAAACGCTACGGGCGGTTGTCCCTTTAAGGTTGGGATATCAGGTGTCGGAGGCGTGGGATATTTCGACGGGATTGACAATTCAGAACAACTTTGACTTTAAAGGAATTATCACTAGCAGAGATAATTTTCTTTGGAGATATAATTATACATTGAGAGGTAGATATTTTCACGTGCACCGCTGGTGTTTTTTCGGGGAGTTAAGCTATGGAGTAAACAACATTCCTGATGCTTATTTCCTTAATGATCCGAGAGCAATTGTATTTTTGGGAGTAGCAAAAAAACTTAAATAATGAAAAGGACACTTTTACTTTTTTCTATCCTACTCTTTTGGAGCTGTTCCAATTTTCAGGATAATTATGACTACGCATCCGCGGTGGATATTGACCGCCCTTTGGACGAGATAGTAACTGACCTTCCAATCATCAATATCGTAGTGGATGCCGAAGCATTTGCTAATATGTACGAAATGTTTACCGAAGATATTGAACTAGAAACCGCCAGTTTTAACCTCTACCGCCACGGCGAATTGGTTATCGAAAATGAAGCGATCGAACTACAGCTAAAAGGAAATTTCTCCAAAAAATTTCCCCTAAAATCATTAGGTGTAAAATTTGACGACAGATACGACAATAGCTCTCGTGCTTTGATAAATCCATCCAAGGTACTGCCCTTTCATTCCATTGAAGAAATAAAATCCATTCGTTTGCGAAACTCTGGAAATGATTTTGTCCATACCATGCTCAAAGACTTGAGCTATACTCAACTCGCAATTGCCGCCGACTTAGATTTGGATTTGGGCTACGGCGAGCCTTCCGTGGTATTTATCAACAATGAATTTTACGGGCTACTCAATATCAGAACCGAAGTCAATACCAATGGTATGGCAGCCTTGTACGACGTAAAAAAAAGTGCAATCACGCTGGGAAAAATAGACGCTAGTAATCTGAATAAAAAAGATGGAGATTTTGAAAAAATAGATCTTTTAGTTCAAGCTATCAACGATAAAGACATTAGCGCCATCAAAGCACAAATAGACCTCAGCAATTTTATTGATTATATGGTATTCGAGACCTACATCGCTAATGAAGATTGGCCGCATACCAATGTCCGATTTTTTGCAGTAGGCGATGGAAAATTTAGGTGTATTCTACACGATTTGGATAAAGCTAATGATCGTATGCTGCGAGAATCTCCCGTGGATTTTATTGACAAAAGGTCAAAAAGTATCATCTCGGAGTTATTTCTGGTGCTTTATAAGGATGAGGTTTTTTATACACAGTTTTGGAAAAGATATCGAGAACTGCTAAATAGTGGGCTGCTCTCCCACGATAAATTTAAGGCGATCGTTGAGCACAATATGAGTGTCATCGAAGAGGTGATGCCGCTACAGATCAAGAAGTATGAATCCCCTAGTACGATGATCGAATGGCTCATCGAAGTAGATAAACTTCACGGCACATTTGAGCGACGAGAACGAATAGTTAAAAATATTGTATCGGAAGATTTTTAGAAAGGCTACACCATCTCTTACCTCAAAAGAATACCTACGCCAAGGTGACCTTGATAGAGATTATTACTAAGTAGTATGTTCTTATGACCAGCATTGTCTGCAAAATCTTTCAGAGTAACTCCTATACTACCACCAGCATTGAATACCATTCTATCGAAGAATACCCTCCGTATTCCAAAGCCAAAGCCAAGGTACGGAGTCGTGAAACTTCCTTCCATTTCTACTCCCCCAGAAAATTTATCTACATAATCCGTTCTAAAAAATTTAGCATCAATTCTAAAGTAGCGTCCAAGCGGAGCAATAGAATTTTTACTATACCACTCAAAACTCAACCCTAAGGCAGTGCCTTTCACCTCACTAAACAAAGCATCACTAAATGTTCCTTCCTCTGGTTCACCTTCAAGAGAAAAAAAATCAAAGGAGAGCGCAACGGAAGCTCTTCTTCTAAGGATGGTATGAAGCCTAAAATTATGTATGAGGTTAGATGGATTAGGTACAAAGTACAACCAATGAGGAATCGTTAAATTATAATCTACATAAGTTTTTTTTCCTAGATACCCTGGAACACTTTGAGCACTAACAGTAGGAAAAGCTAACAAAAATAGGAGGGCTACGAATAGGTATTTTTTCAACATCAGGATTTTTTTAAAATCGTTATTACAGAAAGTTAATTGGGCTTATGCTTCACTTGCCAGAAGATGTCATAGAGTCGTTGTTTCAGTATGTCCTTGTGATCTATTCTTTTGAAAAAATCGAAAACAGTCATTCTTGGCGTGCCCGAATTAGCATCCAACGCCAACGCAAAAATGATGGATTGCCCTTTGGGCGTAGCTAAGCTGTAGAGCCAAGCAGGAGGGACAAAGATGAGTTGACCAATTAATTCCCACGAATTTTTAGAAGATTTACCAGTTATCAATCCTGTCCATACGAAGGTATCCACGTTGTATTTTTCTGCAATCGCATTAATTCTTTCTTGGTTAAATGGGATCATTTGAAAGTCCTCCTCATTTTCCATTTGCTGGCTGAACCATTCTTGTATGACTACCAGATCATTGAATTTTTCTACATCTCTTTTCGACAAATTATCTGCATCCAATACCACGATATCAAGTTCAAGGATTTCCGTCACCTCGCCGATGATCTTACTGAATTGCACTTGGGCTTTTTCAGTTTTTATCAGTAAAGGTTTTTTATATCCTTTTTTTAGTTTGAGATAAAATGGATTAATCACCATTACCCTCTTTTCTCCTAAGGCATAATTTCCTTTACTGTTACCAGAGGTTTTAGATTTTCGCTTGGAAGAGGCATTGGCGTTTTTTTCCGCATCCTCCTCTTTTTGCGCTTTATTTTTTTTACATTTTTCCAGCAAATCCTGAAAGTCAGCATTTTCCCAAAAGTCCCCCAAGCCATAGTGAAAGAACTTATTTTGGGATTGGCTTTGTGTTTTATTTCTGATTTTTTCGAGTTTGGATTGTTCGTCCGAACCATACTGCTCCAATGTAACCTCTTTGTCTTCTTCCTCTTTTTCCTCTTCTTTGACTGCCACTTTGGGCGGATAGAGTTCTGCTAGATTGGGTCGTGCTGCTTTGAATTTTTCTAGTTCATCACCGTGTTTGTTAACCAGTTCTTGGCAGAGGTCTTCGATCATATTTTGAAATACCTCGTCGTTTTGGAAGTCATCTTTCAAATGATAAGCATAACGGAGCGCTAGTACATTTAGGTCAATCTTTTTTAGCTGATTGATAAAATAAACCAAGCTGCCAAATTCTCCCTGTACCTCTTCGTGATCCAAGGTAATGTCATCAAACTTACCGTGATTCGAAAATTTAGCAGCACCGTAGAGTGCTTTCGCAATGATTTTTTTCAAATAAATATTTTCTGGAAAATCCTGTTGGAGTAGATAGGCATGGTAAATTGCTTCGTAGTATTCGTAGTTTCGTAAGTTGTATTCCATCAAGTCAAATCTAGCCTTTTTCCGGAGCGCTCTAAATCTGTTTTCCGAAATCAAATACTTTTGCTTAGAGGTGTTATTTTCTTTTTGAATGATCTTATCTGCCGCCAATCTTCTGCTGGCCAAACTTGGATGCGTACTTCTAGCGTCGTCCACATCATCTACCGATGCTATCGGATTTATTTTTTCTATTTGATATTTGGGCGGAAAAACCAAGTACTCATCTTCGAAGTAGGATTTATCAAAAACAACATCATCAAACGGTAAGTAGGAATATTGCAATACATCGAAAGCTCCTTGTACCGCATTCAGATCGTAATCAGATTTTAAAAACAACTCCAATCCCAGAGCATCGGCTTCGGTTTCTTGTTCTTTCGAAAATTGATTTTTCGCCAACTTAGTATCAATATTTTTTTTCTTAAAAAACCCACGGCGATTCCCTCGCTCCAATGCTTTGGATTCTAAATAAAACTCCAACGCGTGCTTCTCCCGATAGTGCGCAATCTCATGGGCAAGGATAAAAGCGAGTTGGGCTTCGTTCTCTAACTGAGCAATCAATCCCATATTGATAAGGATCACGCCCTGCCCCGTAGCGAAGGCATTGACCGACGGCGTCCGAACGGCGTAGAAACGCAGTTTTTTTTGTAAGGTAGGTTCGGCTTCGAGTAGTTCGTTCGCAATTTCAGTCACATACGCGGACACGTG
>JBCCJE010000574.1:0-4384 GCA_039027925.1 Bacteroidota bacterium | reverse complement strand
TTTTTCTGCTGCACTTTAGATTTCTCACTTTTTTTAATTTTAAATTTTTTTTAAATGAACATTTTCGTAGCAAAATTGAATTATGATACCTCCGAAGGTACGCTACAAGATTTATTTGAATCTCACGGATCAGTTGACTCCGTGAAAATTATTATGGATCGTGAAACTGGAAGATCAAAAGGTTTCGGATTCGTAGAAATGCCGAATGATGATGAAGGATACGCAGCTATCCAAGCATTAAATGAATCAACAGTTGATGGTAGAGAAATCGTAGTTAAGAAAGCTGAACCAAGAAACAATGACCGACGTGGTGGTGGTGGATATGGTCGTGGCGGCGGTGGATACGGTCGTGGCGGCGGCGGATATGGTCGTGGCGGCGGCGGCGGTGGATACCGTGGCGGCGGCGGCGGTTACGGTGGCAGCCGATACTAGGATTTACGATACATTGTAATAATGAAAAAAGTAAAAGCCTCGAAGTTATCTTCGGGGCTTTCATTTTTTGCTCTACTCCTCAAATAATCTCTTCAAATTCATCCCTACGTGTTTTAGGAAGAAACTCAAAAAGCGCATCGTTTTTCATGGTGTGCATTTTTCCAAAATTTTCTAGGACGCGCTGCGCAAATTCTCCCGTTACCAATTTTTCTATTTGTTCCATTGTGCTTAACTCCTCCGTTTCTCGAAACTTAAAAGTTTGTTCGTACAATCCAGTTTCGAACTTTAAGGAAATTTTATTATCCATTCGAAAAACTGTGATTTTCATATCGGGGTGTTCGATGTATCCTACTATTCTCATCTGTATTTTATCTTTTGAATTGAAAATTGGAATTTATACGTTGGGTCATCTGTGTATATAAATCTACCAACTCCGGAAATTGTTTTTCTAAATAATTTAAATGTTGTTGAATCGTAATCTGATCGCCTCTTTGGGCGGGCCCAGTTTGCATTTCGGAAGGAGAGATATTCTGGATTTTGTTGACCGTTTCTTGAATCAAAGGCTTTAAAATATCGAAAGGTAGATTTTCTTTTGTTGTGATTTTTTCACCTATGGTAAATAAATGATTAGAAAAATTATTGACAAAGACTGCCGCCACGTGAAGAATAGCTCGCTCCCGATCATTGATAGTGTGAACATTTCGGGAAATGCGTTGCGCAATTTTTTCCAAAAAAATACGATGCTGTTCGGCGTTGGCATCTATACAAATTGGAATTTGATTAAAGTCAACTGCCCTGCCCAATGAGAAACTTTGCAAGGGATAAAAAATACCGTAGTGTTGAAAATGGGTTTTTAAAACGGTGGAAGGAGTAGCCCCCGAGGTATGGACTACCAACTTGGAGGGAGGAATAATGGCAGCAAGTTTTTTTGCTACATCTCCTATAACCTGATCGGGAACTGCGAGTAAGTATAAATTGCCTTCAGTAGAAATAGCGGTAAGTTGATGAGTGAAATCGCAACCACAAATATTGGCAAGCCGTTCGGCTTTCGATGCTGCTCTACTGTAAACCTGACTGATGGAGATGCCTGCGTCGTACAATTTTTTTCCCAAATGAAATCCAACATTACCCGCTCCGATCATAATTACTCGAATAGATTCTGGATCGTTCATTGGCTGATTCCCCATGGGCTATCGCATTTTTCTTCTTTGCAACCAACTCATCGCCAAGCCAAGCATCATCAAAATCGTACCGCCCCAAAAGAAATTAATGCCCGGAAAAATAATCGCCTCAAAAACGATATAATCCGTACGCAGGGAGTCGGTAGCTATTTCAATTGGATAACTCATATCGGATTCTGACTGCGCTATTTCGATGGTCATTTCGCTAGTGTTGGGATCTATTTTCGTAAATTGAAAATGGAGACCTTCGCTCGAGATATTATCTTTGATGAGCATTGGTTTCATTTTCCTAATCAAAAATACAGGTTCTACAAATTCGGGTTGGGTAGCTCCATTTTTCAAAACGCTCAGCGTAGCACCCGCTGCTACATCACCGCTTTCTTTTCGATAATTAGGATGTGTAGGATTATTGTTGACTTGCTCCAATTTGATTTTGTACCCATTAAAATTAATCGTTTCTCCCGGCTTCATTTGGAAGGCTTGGTACTGCAAATTAAACTCATTGGCAAATACCTGATCGAGGAATACCGTGGGTAATTTTACCTTAGAACTAAGTTCGTTGATTTGAACGGGAAACGTAAAAATCAAATTATTTCTCCACACGATAAGCGGCCTGGCTCGGTGTATCTCGTTTTTTCCAACCTGCCTAATTTCCAGATCAGCACCTATCGCAATATCTTTCTCTTTAGGTTCGTAATCTGGATGCGAAGCATTGGGTACGATAGATTTGAGCGTCACCTCAAAATCATTAATCAACGTCCGCTTGCTAGTTACGAGGGTGTCCGTGAAGGTCGTCGTTGCCCCGATGGGTACTTCAATAATTCGGTAATTCAGGCTGTCCTCCATCTCTCTGGCTTTCTCCTTATCCGCTTCTTTGAGGGGGAGTGTCCTGATGTGCGTAAATATATCTTTGTCTGGATAGTGCTTAGTGTCTGGATTGTAAGCAGCTACTTTCACGATTTTGTTATCAAACTGTGCGGTTGGATTTACGGTAAATTCTTCTTTGACCGTACCGTCTTTTCCTAATTTTTTAAAATTAATATCGTAGGTACGAAAGCGACCAATCATCGTATCCCGCTGATAGGTAATCTGATAACCATTCATTTGGGCAGGCTGCTCTTTAAAGAGTAGCACATTGCGCTGAAGCATTTCCTCATCGAGTAATCTCATTTGTGAAAATGGATCAGTAGATATAAATTCTTTGTTCAGTCCGGATGCCAAAATCCCTACGATCATCAAACCGAAACCGACGTGTGCCAGTACCGAACTCGCCATTTTCATATTTCCCCTCGCAAAAGTAATCAAGTAATCGAGATTGGTTACGATAGCAAAGATCCCAGCAAAGAGCAGCAGTTGGTATTGCCAAGCTACGGCCTCTATCCAAAGTAAGGTCGCTACGGTCAATGCTGCGGTAATCGCTACGGAACCGCCTAGATGTATCCAGAACCTTTTAGCGTGTCGGCTAAAATTCATCTCCCTAAATCTTAAAAACTGCGTAGCTCCCGAAAGCAGTCCGATAAATACTGCAATCCACAGTTGGTACTTATTGTGATGCTCTACCTGATCTTGAATGACGTATCCTTCAAAAGCAGGATTGAATACTTCCATAATTTTATTGTAAACGGGAAGTGAAGTAGAAGCCGTAATCAGCCCCGCAGAAAATAGCAATACCAACGAACCGATAAACATCCAAAACTCACGCGATGGCGTCGCTTCCTCCTCCTTGATGGTGGGAATTGATTTTTGTCTGACCAAAAAATAGATCATGGGAAAAAAGAAAAAGAACCCCACAAAAAGCAACAGTTGATTCTCTAGTCCCATCTCCGTAAAAGCATGTACCGACGTATCTCCTAGTATTCCACTCCGTGTCAAAAACGTAGAATACAGGATAAAGAAAAAAGTTAGGATATAAAAAATGTAAGTACTCTTGATGGAGTGTCCCGTAGCTCGTGCTACCAAATGGGTATGGATGCCAGCTACCAAAATCAGCCAAGGCACTAAGGAGGCATTCTCAACGGGATCCCACGCCCAGTATCCGCCGAAGCTCAGGGCTTCGTACGCCCACGCACCGCCCATCAGGATACCCGTACCTAAAATAAATGCCGAAAATAATGCCCACGGAAATGAGACTTTGAGCATCTCTTTGTGGCGACCATTCCAAAGCCCCGCCATAGCGTAACAGAAAGGAATCGTCGTAGAAGCAAAACCTAAAAATAGGGTAGGAGGATGAATGGTCATCCAGTAATTTTGGAGCAGAGGGTTCAGTCCATTTCCATTGAGCAGAGAAACGTAATCGGCCTGAGCAAAGAGCGGAATATCAATGACATCCCTAAAAAGCATCAATGGATTAGCACCAATTTTTATATCTCCCCACACGTATATTCCTAAAATCATGGATCCAATAAAAAACTGCACAAGAGATAACAATGACATTACGGGGGCTTCCCAAGACCTTGCTACCTTCATCAAAATAAATCCTAAGATCACGTGCCAAAACATCCACAGTAGAAAACTGCCTTCTTGTCCTTCCCAAAAGGCGGAGAGAATATATTTCATTTCCAAGTCATCGCTCACGTGTTGTTGGGCGTATTGGTACTCGTACATCCGAAAATACATGACATAAAAAATACAATAAATGGACGAAATTCAATATATAGGAGAACATCTTTTTCCGGGTCAACTCGGCAGATTGACCATCGTGTTAGGTTTTGTTGCGGCGCTTTTTTCCACAGTTTCCTACTATTTTGCGGAACAACGAAAAGAATTGGCAG
>JBCCJE010000573.1:0-4389 GCA_039027925.1 Bacteroidota bacterium | reverse complement strand
CGGCAAGCTGCCATTGCGAACAAACCCAATCGGGAAGGGGTGCTTCGGGGGAGTTTGATTTGGCAGTACTACATCAAGGGGATCAAATATTTCCGTGAGTTGGATAGATAGTTGAATGTGGTCAACTTAAAAATTTATTCTAATGAACCCAAAAAAAAACTGCGAGGGGAACTCGAAATCCCCCTCGCAGACTGTTGCTAAGTTCACCACACTCGCTGATAGTGAACACGCTAATCCATCAACGTAACGTCCCCTCTGAACACTTCCACCTCACCGTCTATAAATTCGATTTCGGCAAAATAAATATAGACTCCCGATCCCATTCTTTTTCCATTCAAAAAGCCATTCCAACCTTCCATCTCCTCGTTGGGCATCATATTTTGGCGCGCGAAAACCTCTGCGCCCCATCTATTAAATATTCTAAAATTCTTAATGTTGCTGATACTTCTGGTATCTCCGAAAATGGTCAAAAAATCATTCTGTCCATCACCATCGGGCGAAAAAGCATTCGGGATAAATATTTTTCTTTGCTTAGAAACATAAACAAAGATCACGTCGGAATCAGAACATCCCGTGATGGTATCCTGTACGAACACCTCGTAGGCAGTCGTATTTAACGGGGTCACTTCGAGGATGGGACAACTCTGACAAGAGTCGGTATTCCACACGATGGTCGTATTGGCGGAGTTAGTGATGGCTTCCAGTTCAATGGTCTGTCCCAGATTGATCTCTAGATCAAGACCGAGGTCAACGTCAATTTCCGTAGGGAAGCCAACGGTTGCCGTTTGGGTCTCCTGACACCCGTTGGCATCTTGAATGGTGATAGGATAAATATCCGCTACTAATTGATTAAAGCTCGGTAAGGTGCTGAAACTATTTTGCCCAATGGCATAGACGTAGGGGGCTGTACCTCCCGTTGCGTTTTCTACCACCACGCTTCCGCTGTTTAGCCCCGACCAGCAATCAACATCCGTAATGGCCAAATCAAAATTAATCGGAATAGGTTCAGTAAGCGTGTAGGCAGCCGCTACCGTACAGCCTACCTCGTCGGTGGCAGTCACGGTATAAGTCCCCGCCCCGATGCTATTGATTGATGCTTGATTGGAACTGTTGCTCCAAGCGTAAGTAAAATTATTACCCGTACCGCCTACCGCCGTTGCCCCCAGGGCGCCGTTGGAATCTCCACCACACTCAATGGATGCCATTTCGGAAATATTAACTTCGAATGCAGGGGGTGGACTTACTGTGATAAGGGACGTGGCAGTACAACCATTGGCATCAGTTACCGTAAGGAAATAATCCGTCGGACACAGGTTGGTAGGATCCGCAACGGGTGCAATGCCTCCCGACCAAGCGTAGGTGTAGGGTGCATTTCCTCCTACGGGATTGATGATGACACCACCGTCACAAGCGTTGGAGCAAGTGACGTTTTGCGCTACGATATTTTGAATTTCTAAAGGCAATGGTTCGATGACCGCAACTGCTAAAGTAGTCGTCACATAAGTATCCGAGACGGTAATGCTGTAATCACCTCGCGCCAAATTAGTAATCAAGGCCGTACCGAGATTACCCGTAATCGTTCCGTTTCCTGTATCTCCGTTGTCGGTATTTTCCCACGTAAAATTATAATCGCCCAAGCCATTGGCTACGGCTAGGGTAATCTCCCCGTCGGTATCGCCGTGGCAATCAAGGGTATCATTAGTCGCCAAAGCGATATTGGGTTCGTACAAAACGGTAGTACATACCTGCGCCGAGCAACCATTTACGTCGGTCACGGTGACACAATATTCCTGACCACCAGTCACATCAATAGCCGTCGGTGTATCCTGTCCATCTGACCAATCGAAGGTATAACCGCCGCCGCCACCCGTTGCTTGAGCGACTGCAGTTCCATTCGAAAAGTTATAGCCAGAAGGTAAGTTGGATACAGCTACAGTTATATTTATTTCGGATAAAACCGTGAGGTTAGTTGTAACAATGCTGTCACATCCGTTCACATCCACAAAAGTATCCACGTAACTGCCCGACGCATCGTAAGTTGAATTTCCTATAACAATACTTTCCCCAAAGCAAATCGTACTGTGCTGAATAATTGAAGGGTCGGGCAGGATGGTTACATTTCCCATAACAATACTATCACATCCATTATTTGCGGTGAGGGTTTCGGAAATATTCCCCGACGCATCGTAGGTCGAATTTCCTATAACAATACTTTCCCCAAAACACAAAACGTAGTCCTGATCGGTCACGATCTGTGTAGGTTGGAAAATAATGGCAAATGCAAATGTATTGTTACCATCTGCATCTTGAATATCTATTTGGTACTCGCCTGCGGGTAAGTCACTGACTTCGATAATTTCTCCATCAAAATTAATGATTCCCGTACCCGTGATACTTCCGTCAGTATTGGAAAAATTATAGGTGTAGGGAACGGTTCCATCCTGCGCAGTGAACGTAAGTTGACCGTCCGTAGCTCCAAAACACCCTAGACTGTCACCTGTGGCCGAGGCGGAGATTAAGGAAAATTCTAAATCCACGCAGCCTTCGGCGGTACATCCGATGGCATCGGTAACGGTCACGCAGTAATTTCCCGGAGGGATATTTTCGTTCAGTTGGGTCATGGCTCCGTTGGACCAAACGTAAGAAAATGGAGCTGTTCCTCCCGATGGAATAGCCGTCACCGCTCCGTTGGCAGCCGTAGGAGAACTGGCTAAAGTAGCTTGTTGCGCTTCTACTTCTAGTAAGTCGGCTACGGTCAAGTTGGTGATCACCGTGCTATCGCAACTATTCGGTAAGTTAAAAACGTAAGTGTAGTTTCCAGATGTGGTATAGTTGGCATTGCCTACTTGAACAGACTCACCAAAACAAACCGTTGTGTCGTTGACTGTCTCGGGCGGATAATTTTCCAAATCGGTAACGACCATATCAAAAATACCCGCCGTATTTGATCCCGAACCATCTACCAAAATCCAATAATTATTACCAGGTACCAAACAATTCAATTCCAGACTCTCATCGTTGTCTGCTCCCGAAAATGAACTACCTACTTCTAAGAAAAATCCAGTACAAGAATTATTAAACGAACGATACACCCCCACTTGCGCACCTATCCCATTGTTCCACGGAGGCCCATCTACGCTGATTGCCTCCACCAAAACACTCCCCGATGGGGGTGCCTGAAAAGTAAACCAAACGGAACGTTGGCTGATAAAAGCCGAGGGATTCGGATCACCGACATTGTTGGCACATTCGTTATGAACATTATTGACGACAACACTCCCGCCGATGGGCACCATCCCAAAATCGTAGGCGTCACATTTGGTATCGGGAGCGGCGATGACCCCGTTGTCAGAAATTTCAATACCAAAATGTCCTTCTAAATCGCCCGAAAAATCCAAGCCATCCACGAGTACAAAATAGGTTTGGTTCGGCTCGGGGCAAAATAAGGTCAACGCCTCATCGGGACTTCCGCCGTCAAACGAAGATTCCACCAAGGTAAGGTTGCCATTGCAAGTGCCGTCATCCGATGCGTAAACTGCCAATTCGATATTCATCGGATTGCCAAGATTGAGTGGATCGTTTAAGGCGTTGATATTGATTTCGTAACCCGGCGTAGCGGACGTGGTGAACTCAAACCAAACGCCCTGATCATTACCCCAACTGCCATCGGTAGCGGGAGATACCTCGTTGGTATTGGTTGAGCAAAGATTATTAAAACCTCCATCGGAGGCATTGCCCACCGTGGTTCCTGACTCAATGACGCCAAAGTTTTCGGCATTACAGATTTCATCATTTAGACTCTGAAATACTGTGCCTATTGCTCCGATGGAAAATTCCAAAGTGCCACCCGAGTCGCCATTGGCAGGTAGGCTCAGGGTATAATTCACGACGTTGCCGGGAGCAGGTACAGCAAAATTTTGACATATTTCTTCTACGCAAGTAGCACTAAAATTACATCCAAAGATGAGATCAGCTTCCAAAGATTGAAAACAAACTTGAATAGAAGCAGGAACATCTTCTGCGCAATCAAAGGGAAATCCCCATTCCAGATTGGGCACCATGTTATAGCAGGGATCGGAGTTGTTATTGGAGTAAGTATTCCACGGCCCAGCTCCAACCTTTACTTCCCAGTAAGGATCGGGATCACCAAAAATATCTGAACAAGTGGTAGTGGCCACCCCATCGTTGATGGTAACGCCCACCTGTACTTGTGCAAGTGAATTTTTGGAGAAAAAGGAAAGCAAAAAGAGAAGGAGTAAAACCTGAAATTTTACGTAAGAAAAACGGCTATAAATTTTCATCTCGTGGTAAATGTCTGTCGGTTGTTTAATGTTTTTTAAAGTTAAAATAAAATTGGACTAAATAAAAGACCACTACCGGGCGTAATTG
>JBCCJE010000572.1:0-4390 GCA_039027925.1 Bacteroidota bacterium | reverse complement strand
AGAGTAAAACTTTAGACATCCTCTTATCTTGCGATCACCAACTTCTTCACCAACTCTCTATCGCCACTCTCTATTATTCCAACGTAAAATCCATTGGACAAATGACTGAGATTAACTTCTTCGTATTCATTATTTAAAACTTGAGTGTGCAATCTTCTGCCCGAAATATCAAATATCTCTAATTGACTAGGTATTTCTACGGCATTGCTTTTCACAATATTAAAAATACCACTAGAAGAAGGATTGGGAAAAATATAAAAATCATTTTCCTGATAGGAGACTAAATCCCAACCCAAGAAATTCAAGGTAAATAATCCGTACTTCCGATCACTAGCAATGATGATACCTGACGGTAAAAACGGATAAACCCCCCAATTCCCAAAGTAGCCTGCGTAGTTAGTATTATTAGGAAAGGTATCGTAGTATCCAGCTAGTACTGGATTTTCGGGATCGGTCAAATCAAAAATTTGTACGCCATCCTCGTAGTAGGAAACAAAAGCATAATTCCCTCTGATAAATGGATTATGCGGTGTATTGGCAACATCGTCATCCGTAATCAATGGAAATTGAAAATAATTTTTCACCTCAATAGAACCATCGTTCACTAGGCTGAGGTCAGCAATCCCCAGCGGTAATCCCCGGTCAATTTCTTCCGCAAAAAGAATATGTTTTCCATCTTCGGTCAGCCAGCTACTGTGATTGTAACCATTGCCCAAGACATTGGCTTTCAAAACTGGCTCGGCGGGATCGGTGTAATCCCACACGTAAAGCCCCTCAAAACCGTGTGAACAGTAAGCGATGTTGTCTCTCACATACACATCATGTACGTATCCGCCCCCAACTAAGCTATCATTACCAATGAGTTCGGGTGCTTCGGGATCATTGAGTAAGTCCAATACGATGAGTCCATTATTGAGCGCATCTGTACCGGCCGCGTACAATCTTCCGTTGGGTTCATCAATAAAAATATTATGGGCTTCACTAAAGTGAATATCAGTTTGATCTACCTTAATAATAGAATCGGGCAGGCTGCTCAAATCAAAAATCATCATGCCCTCTAGCGTCCGATCCGAAACGGCGTAGGCATATTTTCCAAAAGTCTTGATGTCTCGCCATACCGTCGTATCTCCTCCCGCAAATTGATCTATCAACGTGGGTTTCCAAGGGTTCGTCACGTCGAAGAAATGAATGTAGGCAGCACTTCCTACGATGGCGTATTCCCTGCCGTCGGCAGCATAGCCCCAAATATCGTTGTACGCAAATTGGCTACTTCCGTTGTCGGGGATGGTGTTGTCATCATAGTTGCCAAGTAGCTGCACATTCATGGAGACTTGTGCGTTGGTTTGGAAAAAACCGAATAAAACAAAAAGTAAAGTAAGGTATCTTATCATGATTATTTTTTTTAGAAGCCAACAGGGAACGAAAGGAATAAAACTAGAAAAAAGTAACTAGACTTTATTCAAGAATACAAAAATTTGAACAGCTCTTCTTTCCCGACATAATGTGCTTTTCGTAAAATCTCCGTAGAATTTTTTATTAAAAATAGACTTAACCTGAAAGGTAAAATTATCATTTCAATAAATTGTTTTTCAATTGACATTAAAAGGCTAATAGAGTCCGTTTTTTTTCGTTTTTTCCCTAAAAATATGATTGTCTAAAGATGATCTAGCGATTAATCAAATCGTCCAAATTTCGAAACCTTGGTACATATATTGATTTATGCTATTTGAAAAATTAACTGGATACTTTAATTTCGCATTTGCCGTTTAAAAAAATATTCTGGCGTAACAAAACATAAAAAATGCAACAGCTTTACAATAGTAAAAAAATAATCTTCATCTTCTCTTTTCTCCTACTGACCAGTCACTGGTCCTTTTCCCAAAAATACAGTAACGAATTTTTATCCATCGGACTCGGTGCGCGTGCCCAAGCTATGGGCAACGCCTTCGTAGCAACGGTAGATGACGTGACGGCCGGATTTTGGAACCCCGCAGCACTCGCCTCCATTGACATGACCAATGGAATCCAGATCGGGGCACAACACGCCGAGCAATTTGCGGGTATTGGGAAATATGACTATTTGGGATTTGCCATGCCCTTTGATAACCATAAGCGAGCGCTGGGACTTTCCGTTATTCGATTTGGGATTGATAACATCCCAAATACTCTAAGCCTGTACGACGAAGATGGCTCGGTGAATTATGACAACATACAAGACTTCTCGGCGGCGGACTACGCTTTTTTGACCAGCTACGCCCAGAAGGTCTATACCGACCGAGGGAAATTGTACGTGGGGGGAAATGTCAAAATAGTGCACAGAACGATTGGGCCTTTTGCCAAATCGTGGGGGTTTGGCTTGGATGCCTCTGTGCAGTGGCATACAGAAAGATGGCGATGGGGGGCAATGCTGAAGGATATTTCCAATACTTTCAATGCGTGGAGTTTTAGCTTTACGGAAGCCGAAAAGCAAACCTTGGAACTGACGAACAATACCATTCCCATCAAATCCTTGGAAGTGACTCGACCACAAATCATTCTCGCAGGAGCTCGAAATTTTGACTTCGGAAAATTTGGATTACTAGCAGAATTGGATGTAACGATGTTTATGGATGGTCAGCGAAATACCCTTATTAGTAGTTATCCTTTTAG
Source organism: Bacteroidota bacterium (assembly GCA_039027925.1). Taxonomy (GTDB): domain Bacteria; phylum Bacteroidota; class Bacteroidia; order Chitinophagales; family Saprospiraceae; genus CAJQQY01. The sequence goes on along the minus strand of JBCCJE010000572.1, from coordinate 1,741 downwards.
TTTTGACCCTTCGTTGGGCTTCGAGGCCAATTACAAAAAGTTCGTATTTTTGCGTACGGGAATCAACAATATTCAGGAGGATTCAGATTTGGGTGGAGAGCGATTTTGGACGGTGCAGCCAAATCTTGGAGTCGGCTTAAAACTCTACAAACTTCGCTTGGACTACGCTTTTACGGATATAGGTGATAGCTCGAATGGCACTTACTCACACGTCATTTCTATGGTCTTAGACTTAGACTTTAATTATTTCAAAAAAGTCCAAAAGGCACAACGAGATGATAAAAACAAAAGGAGAAACTAATTAAACTTCTGGATGTCGGTGCCGATATTCCCTAGCATTCTAAAAAAAATAAATACCTCCCACACCGTTGCAAAATCTCACTTCTTGGAATTTTGCTCAATCAATTCAATTTAGAGTATGTCTAAATTTTAACTTCCTGAAAACCAACCCCGAGGACTCGGGATGAACTTGACTTCAAATTCACGCACTCATGTATCTCGATATAATCGTTTGTGAATTTATTGTCAAAACCATAAACTCTTGATTTTCAGTTCGTTAAAATTTTAGACATACTCTTATAATTTTTCATTACCGACAAAATGAGTTTTCTTTTTCGTACCTTTTTGTTAGCTATTTGTTTTAGTAATGTGGTGGTGTCGCTCTCGGCACAAACGCCTAAGTACAGTAATGAATTTTTGACAATCGGCGTGAGTGCTCGGGCACACGGTATGTCCAATGCAGTAGTAGCCCACGTCGGTGATGTCCACGCAGGCTTCTGGAATCCTGCTGGACTGACGCAGTTGCAAAAGCCTTTTCAGGTGGCTGCCATGCACGCCGAGTGGTTTGCGGGCATTGCGAAATACGATTACCTCGGCATTGCTAAAAAATTAAATGATAATCCTTACAAAGAATCTACATTTGGATTTTCGCTCGTTCGACTCGGCGTTGATAACATTCCTAATACATTTTATTTGGTCAGTCCCGATGGTTCGGTGAATTATGATAATGTTACGGAGTTTTCGGCGGCAGATTATGCGTTACTCTTTTCCTATGCCCAAAAAATGAAATTGTCTAAACTGGCGATTGGAGGAAGTGCCAAAATCATTCGGCGGGTCATCGGTACTTTTGGCAATGCTTGGGGCTTCGGTATTGATCTAGGTACGCAGTACAAGTCTGGTAATTGGAGATTGGGACTGATGGCAAGAGATATTTCTTTTACATTTAATGGATGGAGATTCAACTTGAACGAGGAGGAGCAGGATGTTTTCCTACGTACAGGAAATGAAATTCCGACGACTACCCTCGAAATCACCACACCCCGATTTATTTTCGGAACGGCCTACGTGAAAAAATTTCAAAAAGGATTCTCCCTCATCGCCGAGATAGATTTGGACTTTACCACCGACGGCGAGCGAAACGTTTTGATCTCTACGAGCCTACTAGAAATAGATCCCCACGCTGGCGTAGAAATTAACTACGAAGATTTAGTTTTTCTGAGAGCAGGTATTGGCAACATCCAGAAGGCAAGAGATGATCTCAATCCCGATAATTTCATATATACTTTTCAGCCCAACATGGGCGTTGGTTTTCATGTAGGTAAATTTACGTTGGACTACGCTTTCACGGACTTGGGTAATGTCTCGCAAGTACTGTATTCGCATATTTTTTCGCTAAAAATAGATTTTGAAAAAAGAGATCCTGCAGATGATACTGTGAAAAATCCTAAGTTTTAAGAGTTTT
>JBCCJE010000571.1:0-4393 GCA_039027925.1 Bacteroidota bacterium | reverse complement strand
TTTTATCTTTCACTTCTACTTTTTTATTTTTACCAGGTTTTAATATGATTTTCTCTTTATCATAATCAAATATCCCCATCTCTCCATTAGAAACAATACCAATATACTTACACGAATAAATATCAATTAGACTATCAACTTTTAATTCTATCAATAAACCTTCCGTATCAAGTATTCCACATACACCATTCTTTTTGAACATAAATTCTCTCGGCATTCGACTTAGGGGTGATAAAAATGAAAGGTCTTTATAAAGTATTTAAAACTCATCATTCATCAATAAGTACCTATTTTCATCAATACAAATATAGCCCCCTCCTTCAAGGATTTTAATACTATCAAATTTCAAAATGCTTTGACAGTCTGATGAAATCAGAGAGAAACTATTTCCTTTTTTACATACGAACGAATTTCTTTTTTCCCCCCAACTATTTACTGATTCCAATGAAATAGAATCAAATGTATTTTTTACTGAGTAATTCCCAATACTATCGGTGATAGCATATTTTTGCTCAATATTTAGAATCTTGAAACCCAAATTATTTTGCAATCTGGAGTGTCCCTAATATATTGGAACACTCCAATTTTCTGTTGTTTGGATGATTAAGATTATCTACAAATATGGAATCATTTGATTTGTAAATTATGCTACCTGTCCAAATTTTTGGGGTAAGTCCACTCAACTCCTCCTTCCCAATTCAATCACTTCCATATCTTTAATCAACTTTCCATCAATGGCAAAACGCACCATAGTTTTTACTTTGTGAAAACCCGAAATTCCACACGCTCCGGGATTGATGTGCAAGAGGTCAAATTTTTTGTCTGGCATAATTTTTAAAATATGCGAATGTCCTGTTATAAAAAGATCGGGAGGATTCAGCGGCATGGCTGCTCGAACTCGTTTGCTGTACCTGCCGGGATAACCGCCGATGTGTGTCATCCACACTTCAACTTCCTCACATCTGAACCGATCATCTAGGGGAAAACGCGCTCTGATGGTAGCATCATCAATATTGCCATAGACTGCTCGCAAGGGTTTGAAGGCTTCCAGTTTTTCTACAACCTCCATGACACCAATATCGCCTGCGTGCCAGATCTCATCTACTTCCGAAAAGTAGTGGAATATTTTTTCATCCAAATGACTATGGGTATCAGAGAGTAAGCCTATTTTTTTCATCTACTCTTCCTTTTTGATGGTATCATTTTTTGCGGCGACGTCCGCCCACGTTTGATTTTCCGTCGCCAAAAGCGATTCTACTCTTTCTACTAGCGTTTGTAGGGTATTGTCTTTTTTATAAATACCTGATCGGGTAGCAAACAGGAATTGCTCTCGCTTTAGTGCCTCTAGGGTTTGGCGATAATTGACCCAGTTATTTTGATAATCGAACAGCGACAAAATACCCTCCACCGCAGCAATCAAAACCCCCACTCCGCCAATGACGTACTTGATAGAAGGATACACCTCAAGGAGAGATACTAAAAACGGAATCACTACCGAAAGCAAAATGACCACTAATCTGCCGTATTGGAATCGCTTTTTGCTGGTGATGCTTTTTTGCTCCATCCATTGGATTTGATCCTGAAGTCGGTGTTTTAAATAATCTTCCGTACCGAGGTTATTGAATGTCTGAGTTGACGGTTTATCATTCATTATTTGCAGGAATTGATTTTTGAAAAATGTAAAATAGAAAATTTTCGGTAGTGGTAAAAATTAGAGTTGCGGATAATTTTCAATTCCCCCCTCCACATTCCAGCTAAAAATTTTAAATTCGCACTCGATCATTTTACCAAAAATTTTAATTTATGAATAAACTAGTAGCTGATGCCCACGCAGCCATCCAAGACATCGAGTCAGGAATGACCATCATGTTGGGTGGCTTTGGACTCTGTGGTATTCCCGAAAACTGTATCGCCGCCATGGTAGCCAAAGCAATCAATAACCTAACTTGTATTTCGAATAATGCGGGAGTGGACGATTTTGGTTTAGGACTTCTCCTGCAAAAACGACAGATCAAAAAAATGATTTCTTCCTACGTGGGAGAGAACGACGAGTTCGAACGACAGATGCTTAGTGGCGAACTGGAAGTGGACTTGATTCCACAGGGTTCTCTCGCTGCGCGCTGTCAAGCAGGTGGTGCGGGTGTTCCTGCATTTTTTACCCCAGCGGGCTACGGGACGGAAGTAGCCTACGGCAAGGAAGTCAGGTACTTCAATGGAAAACCCCACATCCTTGAGCATGCCCTCACGGCGGATTTTGCCATTGTGAAAGCGTGGAAAGGCGACCGATACGGCAACTTGATTTACAAAGGCACTGCTAGGAATTTTAACCCATTGATGGCGATGGCAGGAAAAATTACGATTGCGGAAGTGGAACAATTAGTAGAACCCGGCGAACTCGATCCCAATTTTATTCACACCCCCGGAATATTTGTCCAAAGAATTTTCCAAGGTGAAAAATACGAGAAGCGAATCGAACAAAGAACGACTAGGGAATTGAAAATTAAAAATTAAAAAAACCATGTTAGATAAAAAAGGTATAGCTCAAAGAATAGCGCAAGAACTACAAGACGGTTGGTACGTCAATTTAGGTATTGGCATCCCTACGCTCATCGCCAATTATGTCCCTCCAGGCATCAACGTAGAATTTCAATCCGAGAATGGCATCTTAGGCATGGGGCCTTTTCCCTACGCAGGTCAGGAAGATGCCGACCTCATCAACGCAGGGAAACAAACCATTACCGCTATGCCGGGCGCCTCCATATTCGACTCGGCTACGAGCTTCGCCATGATCAGAGGTCAGCATATTCAGCTGACCGTTTTGGGTGCAATGGAAGTAGCGGATAATGGCGACATTGCCAATTGGAAAATCCCCGGACGGATGGTCAAGGGAATGGGCGGGGCTATGGACTTAGTGGCTTCCGCTGACAATATCATCGTGGCGATGATGCACACCAACAAGCGGGGTGCGAGTAAATTGTTGCGTCAATGTACGTTGCCGCTGACGGGGGTAGGATGCGTCAAAAGAGTAGTGACCAATATGGCAGTTTTGGATATTACGCCCAAAGGATTCCAACTGATAGAACGTGCGCCTGGCGTGTCCGTCGAGTCCATTCAAAATGCAACGGAAGGAAGATTGGTAGTAGAAGGAGATATTCCCGAAATGCAGCTTGGTTGATGTTACTGTTAATTTTCTTTTGCGAAAATTATTTTTTGATGGTCAAAACATCATTGAGTTCCCCACTTTGGAAGTGATGGGCGTAGTGCTCTATCATGTTTTTATAAATAAATTCAAACGGGACATCCTCAAAGTGACCGTAGTCCTCTAGGTATTCCATAAACTCATTACCATCCCGATTGAAGGCCTGAAAAATAGAATCATTTTCTCCGTCAAAATCCAGAGGAGCGACGTTACATTTTTCACAAAGTTCAATATTGAAGGCAGGAGACACCTTTAGCCACTTTCCCTCGATCAATAAATCCACCATGCCGTGTGGCGTCAGTTCGTTAGTACCAAATTTTTCGGTCAATCGCTCTACGGCAATGTGGTTCTTCACCTTAGCGAGGTGCATCCTAGCGGGGATACCTAGTCCCCTGAGCAGGGTGACTAGCAAAATAGATTTATCAATACAATGGCCGTCGGAGTAGCGCGCAATGGCACTCGCTCGGTAATCTTCTTTATTGAAGCTGATGCGATAGGGATTGTACCGCCATCCATCTCTTACTTTTAAGTAAACACCAATGGCTTTTTGTTTTACCGTCAAGTCTTGACTTTGGAAGTCTCGGAGTAAGGTTTGAATGTTTTCACTTTCGTAATCAAAAGCGTAGGTAGGAGATAAATAGTCCATTTATGCAATTTTTTCTAAGCAACAAGATTCCGCATTTTGGCAGTCTTAATCATTAAACTTGTATAGGAATGGAAAAATAACAGATGCAGTTTTTGACGGTCTATTTTTCCATCAGTTTTTTAAAAGTCGGCGGTACATTTTTACCATAGCGTCTTGTGATGCTCCCCATCGAAACATATTAAAAACTACGCCATTGGCAAACATCACTTGAAGCCAACTTCTTCCTTCGTATTTTCGGGCAGAGACGATCACATCTTTAGGAATGATTTTAAAAGAAAATTCCTTACGCGCCCGCATGATAAAATCGTACTCCTCCATGATCTTAAAATCATCTTTGTAGCCGCCTAATTTTTCAAAAATATCTTTTCGTACAAAAAGGGTCTGATCGCCCCCTCGACAGAATAGTTGATCGAAGCGGGTCATGTAAGCATTAAATTTTAAAATCCATTTGGAAGAATTGAATTTAAAACGATAGCAACCGATAGGGTGATTTTCTGCTACTGCCGCCTTTATATCTTTCACAAAACTCCTAGGCGGTATTGTGTCGG
>JBCCJE010000570.1:0-4397 GCA_039027925.1 Bacteroidota bacterium | reverse complement strand
CGTAGGTATAATCCACCTTTTGTAATCCACCGCCAATGATTTTTTCTTTTACCCGATCTTCTTCGTCGTATCCTAATTTTTCTATGAGTTGGTCTATCGCTCCATTGTGTGTCCAGAGGGTTTCGTCGAGCCTCAACGCGCTATCGTAAACGTAATCGTATTTTATAGTTGTTCCATTGACCTCGGATGTTGTCCAGTCTATTTGGTTGGCATCCGTGTAGTCTGTAGCTTGGATGATGGTACCTATATCACTTCCGTAATTAATTGTCGAATTGATTATTCTACCGTAGGGGTCGTGGATATTGGTTGTCGTTTTTTGACCATTGACGCCGCCCTGCCTTAGGATACCTTCCGTCGTGGCGTCTATCCACGTTTTAGTTGGATTGTAGGTATTGCTCAGAAGCGTATCTTGAATGAATGAATTGACGTCGTCTATTTCTCTTACCGTAGTAGCGACGTCACCAAAGTTGTTGGTGGACGTTTTGCCGATCGTGATGAGGCGGTATAGATCATCGTAGCCCAATATGATATTATTATTATTACTATCTATTTTGGCTACCATCCGCATACTGCGATCATACCAATATTTCTCCGTTCCTTTATTTGGAATCTTTTTGGTGGCGAGCAGTCCCATGGAATTATAAGAATAGGTATATTTTTCTTCAATGGGATTGGTGATGTACTCTACTCGTCCAAACTCATCATATTCTGTTGTGGTTCTTCCTCCCATACCCGACTCAAACCCTACTACTTTTTCGAAGGCATCTACATAATTCAAAGTAACGTGCCCGTTAGGATCAGTAGTTTGTACTCCCGTAAATGCGTAAGGGAATAAAGAGGTGGGGCCCAAATACTTGGTGGAAGTAACATTCTCCACCGCATCTGTGACACTAGCTACTCTGCCGAGGGGTGAGGGTTCGTAGGTGATGGTATTGCATCCACTTCCTATTTGGCATTGCGTTTTGGGACGGAACATATTGTCATAAGTGGTACTGGACAATACTACGCCGCCTTGCCTCTCTACGGAAGTCGGGTTACCCCATCCGTCCATTTTTTGGACTTGAGTCTGCTCGGGTGTTTGGTCAGAGAAGGTCGTTGTTTTGGTTATTGTCAATGGATTCATCACATAATCATGATCTATGGTTTGGAGTCCTCCAGGAGCGGTGACAATATCAAGGCGTCTTCGATTATCGTAGGTGTAACTAGTAGTCAAAGCATTGACGTCAGTAGTGCTTTCTAGTTGCATTAGATTATTATATACATTGGTAGAGGTGTAGCCTTCGAAGGTTCTGGTGAGCATTTGCAGGTTACCATTCCACGTCATCGTTATCGGAGGAAAGGTATTGTAAGCACTAGGGGTAGTACCTTCACCGTGTTGGGCAAGTGTATAGGAGGTAGGCAGATAAGCAGGTGCATACGAAGGATATTGTGGATCAGGGCTATCCTGATAGCTATCAAACTTTCCTACCAGTACTAATTTTCCATTTCTATATCCCCAAGTCGTTTTCGTGAGGAAGCGATCATCAATTTTAGTAAGGCCTGTTAAGCTTCCGCTGGTAATAACCCCATCTAGAAGATTTACTTGATGTATGGGGCGTTCGAAATTATGGTCTAAATCTAACTCCGAGAGTAGTCCTGCATCAAGGAATGGATATTGTCCCGAAGAAATATTATCAGGATATTTATAAACGGTAGATGTGCTATTTAATAATGTTGTACTAGAGTCTCCACCTGCATAAAAATCTTGAATAACGGCGTTTACTTTTCTTTCACTATCATCAACGTAATCGTAGGTTGTGATAGAAGAATTGTCGCCATCAGTATAATAATTGATGGTACGAGAAGTAGTCACCTCAACTTTTTCAGATTCAATTATCATTTTAGAATAACTAATATCTTTTTCAATATAACGGTAGGGAACTTCTGTGTAACCAGCTCTGAGTACGTATCGAACTAATTGGGCCACTAGATTATCTGGACATGCTTTTACAGTATTGACAATGTTAAAAATATTTCCCTCTAGTGCTATATCATTGACAGAACCATAATGCAAATATTGGCTCATGACTGATTTTGGATAATGTATCTGGGGATATTTACTATTGGTCAACATTGGAATAAAAGCATAGTCGGTGTTTGTTTTTTGCAATAGCTTACCGTTATTGTCTCTTATTTTAGTTTGTTTTTCCAGACCGAATTTCCAACCTCTATCAATTAGGGGCGCCACGGTACTTCGATAATCTAAGGGAGTATCAGTAAATGTTTCGTAAGGTATATGTGGCGCTACACAAGCTTCAAAATTTAATGGCCTTCTGTATTTGACATAGAGATTTTTGGTATCAGGCTGATCTGGTACATAATCCTCTGGCGTTGTAAAAAAATGTTCAACCCGACCATTATTACTAAATTCCTCATGTACCTCTCCGTACCCAACGTAACCTCCTTTGTTGGATTGCCATTCATTGAGGGGCATCCAACTGGTTCTTACTCGTTGTTCCAAATTTTTGTAATATCTATCTAATGGATGTTGATCCGAAAATAATGGGAAGTTAACTACTGTTGGGTTGTAGTATTTGTATGAGGTCGTTTGAGTGGAGCCATTATTTGATCCTTTCTCAATACTTTGTATCCTTATTCCTCCTGACACGGTATCGGAAAAAATGCCTTCTCCTGTGGGGTACTCATGCAAATCATAATAGTATTTTATAAATCCTCCTGTCTCTGTGTAGATAGACTCTAGTTGACCAATTTCTGCAAAATTAAAGTTAGCTTCCCATTTCCTTCCCTCTGGAAAGAACGTTCCTTCGTCATTTGTAAAAGCAAAATGTTGTGAATTGCGAGAAGTGAGACCTTCGTCAATAATGTCTATATATGACTCTCTTATAAATGGAATCATGGTAGAGGATATCCCATTATAATACCCCCAGATATCTTGGTGAATACTATTGCGCTTAGGTAACGAAGATAAATCTCCTGTGTAATTGAAAGATAATATCTGGTCACCTTCATTTATCTCTGTTACAGAAAATAAAAAATTTCGGACAAATTCAGCTTGGTATCTTTGTTCTTCTTTTTCATCTAAGATATTGAGCATGTCCTTAAGATGCATCAGACTTCCCCATTCTTGGATTACGTTATGATAGTAACCTGACTCATCATCGTCTATACCCGCTTTCAATTTTATAGGAACTTGGAAGTTCACACAAATTACCTTTATACTTAAAGGAAAGTAAAAAAAGAATTTTGAGTTAGGATCTTTATCTGCATCAGTAATTTTAAGGTAATATTCGCTTTCATCCGCATAGGCTGCACTTTGTCCTTTCTCAACTGTAGTAAAGGTATCTACACAGGTGGGATTAACTTGAATATATTCTGGAGTGGTATAATTAAACTCCCAGCCCTTACAGAAAGTACCATTTTTTTCGACTTCTATTTTTGTACATAGATCCGCTCCAGGCATACTTGCATTAGCTTGACCATAGGTATAAGTGGCCACTTTACCTCTGTTGTTTGATATTGACTCAAGATATGGTTCAGAGACTTTTGTTTCGGTAATCGAATATGTTAGATCAGCAAAACCATTTTTCCATTCTGTTGGAAAATCTAAAATGTTTATATCGTCATTACCTTTAGTTTTGAAGTAGCTATTAAAACTATTATCTGTCCTCTTGAAATTTGGGAAAGTATGGCTCCAATTTTTACTAGAGTTATAATGAATATCATTATTGCTTTGCTTATATAAAACATCAATTTTCTCTTTACTGATTTTTGATTCTACCGATGTTGCATGCCAAGCGGAGGTGTAGTTTGGACCATTCTCGATGTGATAGTTAGTAAGATAATCTTTCTTAACTTCTTTTAAATAAGGAGTGCCTTGTACCCAATCGTAAACTGGATACTCCGTCTTTGCTATTTTAGGATATTCAAACTCCACAACACCGCTACCGCCGCCCCTTTCGGGATACTTGAGAAATATAGGTAATGTATAGTTAGTATGCTGGGAGGTAGCTAGTTTGTTGAAAGTATATTTGATCCCTTCAGGTGTGGTAAAGGTAAACTCTAAGATATCGGCATCTCGCCTTTCTTGAGTAATAATAAAATCTTGAAAGGGTACTAATATTATTTCTCCATCAGGCTTAAAGTAAAACTTTCCAGAGTACCCACCAAAATCATAGTAATATTCATCAGGTTCGAGATCTAACTGATCTGTCGTATATCTTGGTAAGGGATTTTCGGAAGTGGTATTAAATAAATTTGCCATTTCGTAGAATAAATCTAGGAAAGGAAAAGCATTAGGGTTAAAAAACTGAACCTCGTCTCTCTTTTTTGTCGCATGTACTTTATTAAGATATTTTATTCTATCTGTGTATAAGGGATTTTCATTAAAGAAATCATTT
>JBCCJE010000569.1:0-4399 GCA_039027925.1 Bacteroidota bacterium | reverse complement strand
TGCTGATGAGAAAAATTTTGACTTCATCGTTGTTCATAAATTTCTCCACCTGCGCTTGGCGGTTGGTGGTGGAGCCATCGAGGTAGGCATATTGAATTCCCCGTTTGTCCAGTTCGGTACGGATGATGGAGAGCAAACTCACAAACTGGGAGAATACGAGTGCGTGGTGTTTTTGATCGAGGGCTTCTGTGAGATTTTCTACCAGCGTATTGATTTTTACGGAGTCGGCATTTGCACCCGAAAAAGCAGGATTGACGAGTAGGGGAGAGTTGCACATTTGCCGTAGGCGCAAGAGTCCGTCGAGCATCTGAAATTTAGATTGGTTCACACCTTTTTCCTCTACTGCTTCCTCAATGTCTTGTTTGATTTTTGTTTTGAGTTTTTCGTAGAGTTTTCTTTGCGCCGTTCCCATTTCGCAGTAGATGACGGTTTCGGTTTTTTCGGGAAGATCTTTGGCCACTTGATCTTTGGTTCTTCGGAGGATAAAAGGATGCGTCAGTTTGCGGAGGAGTTTTGCAGCTTCTGCGTCTCCGTTGCTATCAATGGGGATGGAGAAGTTATTTTTAAAACTCGTTTTTCCCCCCAACAATCCGGGAGAAGTAAAACTCAACTGGGCGTACAAATCAAAAGTATTATTTTCGATGGGCGTTCCAGTCATGGCTAGCTTGTTGCGGGATTGGAGTAGGCGCATGGCTTTGTAGCGCTTGGAGTCAGGATTCTTGATGGCTTGTGATTCATCTAGGATGATGTAGTTAAATTTAAAATCCTTGAATATTTGTATGTCGTTGGTGGCGGTATGGTAGGTTGTGATGATAATGTTATTGTGCTGCAGGCTCTCAAAATTTTTAGCTCGACTCGTGCCGTGGTGAATTTCATATTTTAATTCAGGACAAAATTTATCGAGCTCTGCGCCCCAATTGAATAACAAACTCCGCGGAACAACAACTAACGACGGCGGCTGATTGATCTGATCGGCGAGTAGCGTGATGACTTGTAGCGTTTTTCCTAGCCCCATGTCGTCCGCCAAAATACCTCCGAAGCCAGACTCATCCAAAAACTTCAACCACTCAAAGCCGTGCTTTTGGTAATCCCGTAAAGTCGCTGTTACATTCTGGGGTAAAGGATATTTTTTATTGGTATCAATGGCTCGTAGGCGGGCCTTTTTCTCTTCTAGCTCCTGTACAATTTTTTTATCATCAATATTTTCAAACAAATCCTCGATGATGTTGAAGCGGTATTTCGAGATTTTGAGATTCCCCTTTTCGACATCCGCAACCGCCAAAATTTTACTGGCTTGTTCGAGCCATTCTGCGGGCAGCATCCCCAATGAACCATCTTTGAGTTTGATAAAGGATTCTTTGTTGCGCAAGGCTCGAATCCAATCTGCCGTTTTTACGGTTTCATCTCCAAAAGAAACGCCCGCCTCCACGTCGAACCAATCAATGCCCGATTTGATGTGCATGTAGGTTTTGGCTCGATGCTTCGAGTAGTTGAATTTGCTGAGTTCTTTTTGTCCTAGCACTTCGATACCCGCCGCTTCGCAGGCTTCGTTGAAATGAATAAACCAGTAATTGTTAATCATTTCTTTGACATCCAGAAAAACGTAATCCTGAATCTGGATGGGGTTATCAAATGTGGAATGCGATTTTCTTAAAAAATTAATCAAGAACTCTCGGTCTTCCTCGTCTATCCGGTAGAGCTTATCCTCAACGAAGTAAGCATTTTGGTCGAAGGCGTTGAAGCTGTGCTCGCCGTGTTTGATCCGTGGCTCAAACAAAATAAAATTACCCGCTTCACGGAGTAGAATTTGGAGTTGTGCGTCCGTTAAGATTTCTTCTTCCATGGTAAATTGAGGGGGTATGGATACATCAAAATGAGTTTTAAATTGATTGACCAACTCGGTTTTTTGCAATTTATCCATAATTGGTAAAATCACGGTATCGTGACCATTCGGAAAAATATCCATAAACTCCTGAAACCGGTGGTGCGAAAAAAGGTAAGCAGTAGTATTTGTGGAGCAGAATACGGGATTGGAGTAAACCACTTTTTTATAATCAAACGGTGCTTCGTCGTGCGTGATGTGTCTGGTAAGGTGGGTAAAGCCGTCCACATTTTCGAAAGAAATTTTACACTCAAGCTGATGCGGAACAAACTCCACCAAGTTCAGTTCTGACACCCTCGGAGTGTGGGGATAAGTAGTTCCCTTAAAAGTGTAATGATAAATTTCGTTCAGCTCATCCATATTTTCCTCTATCAAAAATTTGATTTTATCAAACTGAATTTCTGGATTTTCCTCTTGGCTGAAAAAAAATAGCTGTTGCCCCAGTTCTTGCACCTTTTGGGGAAAACCGTAGGGAAGGTCTTCCAGCTTTTTGGTCAAGTCTTTGATCCCTGGTTTGGTCTTGTAGGCGCCTCCCTTGGCGTACGAAATATCCAACAGTTGGAATCCGTCCACAGCTTCCTTGTGGCTCCACACAAAGGCGTACCGTTGTCCACGACCTTCCTGTAAGCGCATCGTTTGTTTTTCTACTAATTCCTGATGATATTCTTTGGAGCGGTCGGTAATCTTCTGTGTTTTTTCAATCCAATTTTTGCCCACCATATTGTCATGCTTGCTCGCCACTTCAGGCCCCGTAGCCAGGAGTTTTACCTGATAATGTTTAGTCAAAATTTCTGGGGTAGTATTTAATTTTTCGGCAGCATCCTTCACGATTGATTGATAGGAAGCCTCAAGATTTTTCAAATCATAGCGATTCAAAACGTTAGATGCAGCAATCAAAAGCGCCATTTGGTGAGTACAAAGTTTTTTGCTAGTATCCGTACAAGAAAGGCATCTGACATATACCTCACCATCCTTTACTTTTAGTCTTATTTTTTTCTCCCCAGAGTTAAAATAGTAACTGTTGGTCACGATGTTGGTAAATTCTATTTCGTCGGGCGTGATGAAGGTGCCTTCAAAAGTCTCAGACCAAGCTAGCCCTTGATAGCGTTTGGGACGATACCTAGAGAGGGCATCCTGCAGATTACTACTCATTGGCAGCAAGCGATACTCCCCGGCGTGTGTACCTTCGAGTTGAATGGGCAGCGGTTTGATGTTGGGTGTGCCCTTATTAGTTCTAGCTGACGTAACGGGGCGAGCAGGTCTTTTTTTTCTCTGAGCAATGGCTGCACAAAGGGTAGCCGCTTGGTGTTTGCAGGATGGTTTACCGCACGTACAGTAACCCTCGAATACGATATATTTTCCGTCTTCTGATCTTTCGAAATGAACAAAGAAGGACTTACCCCGATCAAGGACAGTCGCTTCAATTTCGTTTCTGGATACCGAGAGCGTCAAGATACCTTGATTCTCGAAAATTTTTCTTCCCTCGGCAGTAGTAGAATAATCAAAATCTTCTTGGAGTGCTTCTGTTAAAAATCCTTGCGTAAGCATAAAAATGGAGTATGTTTAGAAAAAAAGAAACACAAAGATAAACAGAGACTGGGATAGCGACAAATATAAAGAGCGGCCTACAAGCAGGCTTTTTAGTGTGCTTTGCGTCTTCTTGGCGAAATAAACTACTGTGATAAAACCTATAGAAAGTAATTCTTCTTTTTTGTGAATTTTTTGGATTTTTGCACTCCTATTTTATAGAATATGTCTAAAATTTTAACGAACTGAAAATCAGTCCCGAGTATTCGGGATTGGTTTTCAGAAAGTTAAAATTCAGACATACTCTAAAACTCATCTAACCGTATTATTTTCAAGTCATTCTAGGAAAAAAAAGTAGAAAGAATAGAAGAGGAAAAGCATCAGTTAGCCAAGTTCGACTGGCCATTCAGCAGGGTGATTTTTCATTGGCAAATAAACACCTCACCAACGTTGTTGCTAAAAAAGACGAATCAACTGAACTATTACAGCTAAGAATAAAAGTTGCCCAACATTTTGCTTTGCAGTATTTCGAAAGCCGAGAATATGATCGAGTTATTCGCTATTTGAAACCCAATCTGGGAAGCCTAAAAAAGCAAAATCCTCAACATAATGTATTCTAATTTTTCCATACTTACAGGAGTGTGTTATCTGTACGAACAACAGTTCCAACGCGCACAAGCGGAACTCCAACCACACGCTACCCATCCTACGGCGGGGTTTTACTATCTTCTCGCCGTTTTTATGGTAATGATTTATCCGAGACGTGGGATGCGTTTAGAGGAAAATACGCTTCCATTTTTTTCGCATTAGAAATTAATCGGCAAGTCTATGTTGAATTTTTCTACACCTTAAAAAATCAAAATGCAAATGAGGCCAAAGGATTATTTGAAAAAATTAAATCCGAGAGCCATCTTGATAAAGTCAATTTGGATGCCTTTGGGCATATTTTGCGCAGTAAGGAAGCGGCTGTCGAGTTGCCCGATTTGAGAG
>JBCCJE010000568.1:0-4400 GCA_039027925.1 Bacteroidota bacterium | reverse complement strand
TAAAAAGCTGTTTTCAAATAGCACAAAATATCAGACGCTTTTTAGCCCAACGAATTAGAAATTATGACGACGAAGCCGAATGGGTTAAAATAGCACAAACGATGCCCGTAGCAACGGCTACGTTGAGAGATTCTGCCCCTCCTTGTTTCCCCTTTGGAATACCTACTTGGTGAGTCAGTTTTTTCAAAATATCATCCGCAATACCTTTACCTTCATTCCCCATGACGATCACTCCTTTTTGAAACTCTCTTTTTTGAAATATATTTTCACCATCTAAAACAGTTCCATAAAAAGGAAGTGAAGCACAGCGACGAAAAAGATCATCAAAGGAAATGGTCAGGGTTTTTACCCGCAAGAAAGCCCCCATGCTCGATTGTAATGTTTTAGGATTGTAAACATCCACACACCCTTCGGAACAAAAAACGTAAGGAATCCCAAACCAATCTGCAATGCGCAACATCGTCCCCATATTGCCAGGATCCTGAATATCATCAAGAAAAAGGGTAAAACTGTTTTGAATAAGAGGATTATGCCACGATGAATTGATAGGGCTAGCTACCGCCAAAACTGAGGAAGGGGTAGTCAAGCTGCTGACCTTTTTTAGCTCATCCAATCCGACTACTTCAATATTTATTTTTCTAGCTAAGGTTTCGTTAAAGTATTGTTGGTGCCACGCTTTGGTAGCAATGATTGTTTCGATTTCTACGTTTTGAGATCGAACCATTTCCGCCACAATTTTCTCTCCTTCTACACTAAATTTATTATACTTTTGCCGAAACTTTTTTAGCTTTAGCGCACGTAAATATTTTATTTTATTTTTTGATAGCATCTGATATGATTGATAAACCCTCTTGATAATTAACAGTAAAATCCTAAGCCACTTCGCTAGTGGATAGTAATTTATGAACAGCACGATAAGGTACATATTTTTTATTTTTTCTATACTGCTTTTAGGTACAAGTTGTGGTGTCACTAAGCATTTGAAAAAAGAGGAGACCTTGCTACGAAAAAATAAAGTCGTCATTGTTGACAGAGACAACGTGAGCAACTTCAAAAGTCTTCGCTATACCTTAGAAAGCTCCACCTACCAAAAACCCAACAACCGATTTCTGGGATTAATCAGTACTGGCCCGTGGTATTATTATCGGGTCAAAGCAAAAAAAGATACGACGAAGTGGACGCGCTTTGTACTGAAAAATCTAGCCGAAGAACCCGCCATCCACCGCACTACGCTCGCCAATGAGTCTGCTAAAAATATGGAAGGCATCATGATTAGTAGAGGCTATCTTGATGCCTCGGTAGAATTTGAAGCCAAACGAAAAGGAAGGCGACAGAAAAAAACCATCGTCACCTACAACGTGACGGCCGGCGAACGCTACTACATTGACACCATCAATTTTATCAGTAAAGACACCGCCATCCACAGAATTCTTCAAGAAATCAAACCCGAAGCCATTCTCAAAAGAGGTAGCCCCGTGGACTATTCGCTCCACGACCAAGAGAAAAGAAGAATCACTAATCATCTGAAAAATATAGGTTACGCCAATTTTTACATGAGCTATATGACTCCTTTACGAGGGGATAGTATTGGTCATAAAGTGAACGTTGATTTGGAAGTTTTACTGACCAAGGGTGCGCTCCCTCACCGTAAGTTCAGTATTGGAGAGGTAGCCGTAATTTCATTGTTTGATGAAAATGGCGATCCCGTTGCCCAACGAGATACGCTCCTCAATGGCAAAAGATTTTATCTCGGAAAAGAAGGCAAACACTACATCAAATTAAAAACCCTAGCACGAGAAATTTTTATAAAAGAAGGTGATCTGTACAAAATTAACAATATTGATAAAACCAAAGTACAACTCGGCAATCTGGATTTATTTCAATTTGTGGATGTACGCCGCAAGTACCTTTCCCCTAGCGATACTGCTATCAATTATGAGATCCGGTTGATCCCCAAAAAACGACAGCAGATCGGCGTTGATTTCGAGTTCAACAACTCTCGTACTGCTGCTACCAGCAATGCTTTTTTGGGTACGGCGGTAAGCCTCAATTATAAGAACAGGAATTTTTTTAGAGGTGGAGAAGTATTCAATGCCCAAGCTGAAGGTGGACTAGAGATCGTGCCTAGGGGCTTCGGAGTGGACGAATTTCGGGTCAATGCTTGGAACGTGAATCTTAGTGCAAGGATGGATTTTCCTAGATACTTTGATATGTACAAAACAGATTGGTTTTGGAGAAAAACATTGCTCCGTAATCACCAGAAGTTTTACTCCAGACTACGGGAAGAAGGCGTATCCACCTCCTCCCTACGATACAATATCCTAGCGAACACGGGCAGCTACCGAATAGATATTTTTGCGGGATCAGTCGGATGGAGATTTAAGCCCACCAATCGGCTTACGCTGACGGTCAACAAGGTTGGACTAGATTTTCTTGACCCCGTTTTTGATAAAGATTTTGAAACCACCTTCGTGGCCTCTAATCCATATTTGGAGAGAAGCCTCAAGCCCCAACTGTTTACTGCCTTCGGATTGATCTTTCGGGATTTTAATTTTCTCTACCGAAAAGATAGTCGCTTCGGCGGAAAGTACTCTTGGTACGCCAGGGCCAACTTAGAAATTTCGGGTTTGGAAATTTATGGCATCAACAAAATCCGAAACAGTTTTTCGAGTAATGACATCACGTTTCGGCTTTTGGATAAATTCGAATTTTCGCAGTACGCTAATCTCGAAATTGACCTGCGAGGATACAGAAAATTCAGCGGAGATCGAATGTTAGCAGGTAGGTTCAACGCTGGAATGGCGAGTAGTTTTGGTTTTTCCGACGAAGTACCCTTCGTCAAACAATTTTTTGTAGGCGGCCCGACCAGCATGCGGGCGTGGCGGATTCGGGAACTGGGACCAGGATCGTACGAAGACAATACGGTCAGCATCAATAACAATTTTTTTCAAACGGGAGACGTCAAATTGGAAATGAACCTAGAGTATCGGTTTCATCTTTTCTATTATTTTAAAGGAGCTATCTTTTTGGATGCTGGCAATATTTGGTCACTAAGAGAAGACCCCGTAGATGGTAGAGCAGGAGCGGATTTATCTAATTTTTTTGATGAAATTGCCGTTGGTACGGGCATCGGACTCCGCTTGGACGTGGACTATTTTGTGATTCGTTCTGACTTTGGGTACAAACTCCGTAGCCCTTTTCCCGATGATTTGGGTAATCAATGGTTGGTCAACTCTAGGAGCGATTTGGCATTGAATAAGTTTGTGTGGCAACTCGCCGTAGGGTATCCTTTTTAGAAATTGCTATTTCGAGCAGTTATCCAAAAAAAACCTAATCCGTGGTTTTGGGGTAGGCGTAATTCTTAAGTAAGAGTGTACAAAGTTCTTGAGTTTGTAAATTTACTTATTGGTAATGAGTTCAATTTAGACAAATCGGGTCGGTACTACGTACCTTTCGTTGAAGAACTAATGGAAGTGCTAAAACAGGTCGCTACGTGGCTTTACTAGACGCTTGTTCACTATCGTAGATTGGCATGAACGAATTAGAGAACTATGGTCAGAATTAAGCACAGAAGACAAAGAAAGTCTGACCTTTATCCAACAACCAGCCATGCTGAATTTACTGGAGGAATTGAAGCAAATACGTCAGATTATAACTATGGCTTTTTCATTATTGAAAACTTCAGGGCTGAGTAATTGTACCTGGCAGTTGTGGGAGCAACGCTGGAAGACTTTACAAACCAACCAGCAGTTGAGTAGTTTGCAATAATCGCTTTAGCCGATTGAAAAAACTTCGAAAAAAGGCAAAACTAATGCAAATGCCGCCTGATAGATTTGACAGCCTATGTCTAAAGGAAGCGGTCTCTTGACCGAATCATTATCTCACAACATTACATTTACAAAATAAAAACTATTCACCCTATAAGCAAAAAAACCAGCCACTTTTGTCGTGACTAGCTTCCTTAGTTTTTTATTTATCAGGCTGAAGCCCTTTACGTTGTATGGGAAGCGGACAGCATGTTGGCACGGGTACGCTTTCCTTTTATTTAGTCGTTATTTTCGTCGGGCATATTAGGAGAGGGAGCAGGAGCGGGGAGAACAAAGCTGAGTTGAAATTCTTTTAATCCTTTATTAAACATATCTACCACTCCTGAATTTGTTATGGTTGCACCTGTTACAGCATCAATAGTAAGATCATGAGTTATTATCTTATTAGTACTTGAATCTAATCTTAATATTAGTATCGTACTGTCCAATCTAAACTCATTTAATTTATTAAATTCTTTTGACAAATTATCTCGGCTGGAAAAATCATAATATGTTTCATTCGGTAAATCAAAAATGACTTTACTAATAGTACTCGTACTCGAATTAATAGAACAATAAGCATAAATATCTCCC
>JBCCJE010000567.1:0-4402 GCA_039027925.1 Bacteroidota bacterium | reverse complement strand
TATGTTTTTGTGTCTGATGTCCTTACTTCTTCTTGAATAACAATGAATCAGTCGAATATCTATGCTTAGCCGTAAATATTTCCCCACAAAAGAATGCTAATTTTCTTCTAAAATTTCGGATGTAAATAACTAATAACCTGCAAATTGAAATAAAGAGAAAATTACTGTAAATAATGTTATTAACTCGCATGATAGGATAAATCATAAATAAAGCTTATGTAAATATAGCAATCTATTCCCAGAATATAAGCAAATCATCCAAAAAAAATCTCCACCCAGTCAAAACCTTTACACTATAAAAAAGACCAGCTATACCAAATCAATCATTCATCTCCATATCCTTATCCCCCGCCAGAAATTTTCCAATGATGATCGCTATCAAGATGGTTAGGTACAATTGTCCAGCTATACTCAGTAAGATAGTGGCGGACATAGCGATGGGATTGACGGGACTGATGTCCCCGTAGCCTACCGAGGTGAGCGTGATAAAACTAAAGTAGATAAAGTCATAGAATTCTGGTTGGTGATCTATTCGGAAAGCAGCGTTGGCAGTTTTATCAATAATAAAAAATAGCGGTGCGCCGAGTACACCGAGTATCATATACCCCGTAATGCAAGCATATATTTCATTGACTCCTATCGGATTGAATAAAATATAGCGTAGGATTTTGACCAGTATCACACCAAAAAAGATTAGCGTAAAGGTAGCACTCGCTATACTGAAGTAAAGATTTTGTCGCTCGTAGAGAAATAAAAGATACATGGTAGCCGCCATGATACCCAAGCCCAAGAAGTCCCGGCGGGTATTACCGGCGTATATCACACTCATGACGAGTACTAGCCCGTAGGTGAGGTTCATAAGGAGTAAGCCACCGTACATTCTTGGGGCAAGCGGTGGAAGTACCAGCATCAGTACTAAGCTAAAGAGGAAGTAAAGATAGTTGGGATCTTTGGTATTGATGCTGTACCATTTTTTCATGCGTCGAGTAGCTCCTCGTCAAATTCGTAGTCCTGATAGCCGATACCAAATAGAATGCTGTACAAGCACGGGATAAATATCAGGGTGATGATGGTACCAAAGAGTAGCCCCACCATGATACAAACTGCCATACCTTCCCATAGTTCTCCACCACTAAGGTACAGCGGTATCATACCGAATACCGTCGTAAAAGTAGCCAGCAGTATCGGTCGGAAACGTTGTAGGCAGGCGGCTACCACGGCGTCTCGTTTTTCCCGAAGGGTTTCTTCGATCTCAATACGATCAACGAGTACGATTGCATTATTGATGATAATACCCGCTAGAGAAATCACGCCTAAAAATGGCATAAAACCAAAGGCTTCTCCAAAGGAAAGTAAACCAATCACTACCCCAATAATTGCCAAAGGAATGGTCAATAAAACAATGATCATCTTCTTCACGCTATTGAACTGAATGATGAGTAACAGTATGATAATAAAACCCGAAACGGGTAAATAGCTGATCACCGAACCCATGCTATCCGCCGTACGCTCGGCATCTCCTCCGAAGGTGTAGGTGTAGTCCGCTGACCAATTTTGTTTGTCTTCCTCTATCCACGTACTCATTTGTGTAGTGATGGCGGAGGCGTTAGCTCCTTCACGGAGTTCACAACTGACATTGACGGTACGCTCTAGGTCATTGCGTTGTATTTTGGCGTATTGCCAGTCGGGAATGATGGAAGCTACTTGTAACAAGGGAACACTCCTTCCAGAGTTTTGCGCAAAAATATTCATAGTCTCCAACGAAGCTAAAGACTGTTGCTGATCAGAGTCGCTGCGCATCACGATGGGGATGGATTTATCGTCCTCCCGATAGTTACCTGTCTGGAATCCATCTAGTACGGTCAACAAAGAGGCGGAGATGTCTTGGCTGGTCACGCCCGCTTTTTGCGCTCGGGATTGGTCTATGTCCACGAGGAATTTCTTAGTCTTAGGGCCCCAGTTGTCTTTGACATTTTTAGTACCGGGTACGGAGGATAGTTTTAATTTGACCCGCTCTGCGATGGTGGACAATTCGTCGGGATCATCTCCCGATATTTTTATTTCGATGGGTTCGCCCGCTTCGCCTGCCGCTAGGGGAAATACCTTGATGTCGGCATTGGGAAAATTAAAAAAAGTAAACCGATCCAGCTTGGCGATCATAGCATTGTTCTCTCGGAAGGAAGTCGTACGCATCACGACGTGCGCATAGCTAGAGTTGGCTTCGTCCCGATTATAGCCTAGGTCGTAGGGTTGCGGGCCCTCACCGATGTAGGAAGTCCAACTTTCGATGCCCGTTTGACCTGCTTCCGTAACGAGCAAAGAGTCGTTCATGTACTGTTCGATTTGCGCTACAACTTTTTCGGTAGCTTCGATCTTAGTGCCTTGCGGGAGGTTGACATCCATCGTGATCAGATTGCGATCACTATCAGGAAAAAAGATAAAAGGGATATTTCCAAAAAAGAAAATGGAGGTAAAAAACCCAAGAAAGATAACACCCAAAACAAGGTATCGCTTACTCAACGAACCCAGTACTAAATCCTTATAATATTTTTTAAGGGTGTTGATGATCCGATCAATGATGGTCAATTTCTTTTCCCCTTCGGGAGCTACTTTTAAAAACAAATAACAGAATAAGGTGATAATGGATAAAGCAATCAGCCACGAGGATACTAGCGCAATGGTGATGACGACAAATATGGGCCCGACAATATCTCCCATCACCGTAGGCGAAAGATAGAAGGCTAAGAAAGCAGCACTAGTCGTCAAGGTAGAGATGAGTAGGGGCGTCCACAGCTCGGAGAAGGCTTCCACGGAGGCTTGTTTTTTGTTCATGCCTTTGTCTATCTTGACGAGGATAGTCTCCGCTACCACGATGGCATTATCCACCATCATTCCGAGGGCCATGATGAGGGCAGCTAGCGTTACTTGATTGAGTCCTACTTGCAAATATCCCATCACCATGATAGTCGTGATGATAACAATAGGAATCAGGCTGGCAATCACTATTCCCGTACGAATACCCAAAAAGATCAGCATGACTAATAAGACTATAGCCACGGACTGGAATACATTTTCGACAAAATTGTCAATCTTAAATTGGATATAATCATCCTGTGAGGTAACTCTGGCTAGTTCCAATCCAAGCGGTAGTTTCTTTTTCCATTCCTTGATGACTACATCTACTTCTTCGCCGAGTGCGACGATGTTCTCGTTGTCTTTAAGATTAATGTGTAGGGAAATGGCGTCTTTGCCATTCACTTTTACGATTTGCGATGGTGGGTCAATGTAGGCTTTGTAGATGTTGGTAATGTCTCTTAGCTTGACCAGTTGTTGCCCCCCTGCGGTAGGGATCAGCATATCCCTGATGTCTTCTACGTCATCAAAATTACCAGTAGGTTCTAGGATGATGCGTTCATCTTCAATGTTGACTTGCCCGCCGGGGTTGATGATGTTGGTAGAGGCAATGAGTTGTTGGAGTATGATGGCGGAAAGCCCATACTCTTTGAGTTTGGTATTGTCAAATTCTACAAAGACGCGCTCTTCCTGTTCGCCCATGAGTTCTACCTTGGCGGCATCTGGCAATTTGATTAAGTCGTCCTTAATGTCGTCGGCGTAGGTTTTCATTTCCTCGTAGGAAAAGCCATCGGAGGTCAGCCCCACTACGATACCATATACCTCGCCTATGCCTTCCTCATCCAGCGAGGGGACTACGCCTTCGGGAAGTCCTTCTATTTTATTGATTTTTCTGCGTAGCCGATCCCAGACGGACTGCATATCCTCAATGGGGACTTCATCCTTCAACGCAACTTTTACAATCGAAAGCCCCGTACGGGAAGTACTCGATACCTCGTCGAGTTCGGGTAGTTCTTGCGCTCTCTTTTCTATTTTATCCGTCACCAATTGCTCTACCCGTTCTGGGCTTGCCCCAGGAAAAACGGTAACTACCGTTGCTATTCTTATGGTAAAAGAAGGCATGCTATCCCTTGCTAAATCAAAATAAGAGGATACGCCCGCCAAGATAACTGTCAGTAAAATGGTGATAACGATGGTCGTTTTTTCTATGGAGAATTTAGCTAAATTCATAGAGTTATGATGTTAGAAGATGACTAGAGGATTTGGTTTTTCTTTAACGATTCCAGTAGTACGAGTAACTATTTTACTAATACTTGCTGTCCATCTAGTAATGTTTGCAAACCCGCCGTGGCGATTTTTTGTCCTGCGGTAAGTCCCGATTGTACGACGAATCCCGTTTCGTTGATTTTACCCAATTCGATGTATTGCTTTTTCACAATGGCCGTATCGCTTTGCTGATCTATCAAAAATACGTACTGACCTTTATTGTCTTCGCCTACCGCTTTGATCGGGATGATGAGTGATTTTTGATCGGTTTCCGTTTTTTCAC
>JBCCJE010000566.1:0-4405 GCA_039027925.1 Bacteroidota bacterium | reverse complement strand
ACTTTACATTTTCTACTTGTTCTTTTTCCTTTCTGCTGCGTTGAAAAGCCTCGCCGATGCCCCGCATCGCCTACGTTTTTCGCCTTGCATAAAGAAAAAATAACTGCGCATAGAATGTAAAGTTATTAATGCACCATTCCTAATCGAGTTAGAGTATGTCTAAGTTTTAGACATACGCTTAGTTGATAGCGAACAGAGGTAAAATCGTTCAACATTCATCTTCCACTTTACTTAACCATTTTTAAACCTTACAACATGATTATTGGAGTACCTAAGGAAATCAAAAACAATGAAAACCGAGTAGCACTCACTCCTGCGGGAGCTTTAGAGCTGACCAAAAGAGGACATACCGTTTACGTTCAATCTACCGCTGGCAATGGGAGTGGTTTTTCTGACAAAGAGTATCGAGAAGCTGGAGCAAAAATTACGAGAAACATTGAATCTACCTACAAGAAGGCGGAGATGATTATGAAGGTCAAAGAACCCATCCAGCCCGAATATGATTTGATTCAGAAAGATCAATTGGTATTCACCTACTTTCACTTTGCTTCCTATAAGCCTTTGACGCAAGCCATGATTAAGAGTAAAGCCGTTTGTCTAGCTTACGAAACTGTAGAGTTACCCGATCGTTCTTTGCCACTCTTAGTTCCCATGTCGGAGGTAGCGGGTAGGATGGCGGTGCAGGAAGGCGCGAAATATTTAGAAAAACCGCAGCAGGGTCGGGGCGTTCTGCTAGGTGGTGTTCCCGGTGTGCCTCCTGGCAAGGTGCTCGTGATTGGTGGAGGTATAGTAGGTATGCAGGCCGCAAAAATGGCGGCTGGCTTAGGGGCCAACGTCACCATTTTGGATGTTAACTTATCCCGCCTGAGATACCTCGCAGATGTGATGCCTGCCAATGTCACTACGATGTACTCTAATGAGTTCAACATCAGAAGATTAATTCAAAATCACGATTTGATCGTAGGAGCAGTTCTCATCCCAGGGGCGAAAGCACCCAATTTGATTACTAAAGATATGCTGAAATTAATGCGACCGGGTACGGTACTCGTAGATGTCGCTGTTGATCAGGGAGGATGTATCGAAACCACTAAACCCACCACTCACGAAGATCCTACTTTTATCATTCACGACGTAGTTCATTATTGCGTGGCCAATATGCCAGGGGCAGTTCCCTACACTTCGACCATAGCGCTGACCAACGCTACGCTGCCTTACACCATCCAACTAGCCAACAAAGGTTGGAAAAAAGCATGTCAAGATTCCTTGGATTTAAGATTGGGCTTGAATGTGATCCACGGCAAGGTGGTTTACGCAGGAGTAGCGGATGCTTTCAACTTGAAGTTACACGACGTAGATGCGTTCTTGGCAGATGGTTAACGGATGCGTAACCGTAAAAAAAGAACCCCATTGCAAAATAGTATGGTTAATCAACTTTAGTGCAATGGGGTTTTATTTGTAGATTCTTTAGGCATACTCCTAGCGATGACCTGTTATACTACGCTATCTCCGGATAAAACTGCGCTCTACTGCGAGCGGGGATATCGTAGCGTTCTCCGAAGATTTCGAGGTTAACACTTTTCTTGGAGGTGTTCTCAATGGACACTTCATTTTTGTTCACCGCTACTTTCAATAAAGACTTTTTAAAGATAATTTTAAAAGAGAAACCTTTCCACTCTTTGGGGAGTGAAGGACTAAGAATCAGTTGCTCGCCTAGTACCCGAAATCCTCCAAATCCTTTGACCACGGCCATCCAAGTACCCGCCATACTCGTAATGTGCAATCCATCCTCAGTGTCATTGTTGTAATCATCCAAGTCGAGTCGGGCAGTTCTCACGTACATTTCGTAAGCCTTTGCCTTCATACCCAATTTGGCTGCCAGAATGGCGTGTACGCACGGCGAAAGCGAAGACTCGTGAACCGTCATGGGTTCATAAAATTCAAAATTCTTTCGGTGCGTTGCTTCGTCAAACATTTCTTCAAAAAAATACAATCCCTGCAACACGTCCGCCTGCTTGATGAAGCACGATCTTAAAATTCGATCCCAACTCCATTTTTGATTCAAGGGTCTGTCTGCTGCTGGCAGGTCTTCCACTTTGATCAATTCCTTATCCAAGAATCCATCGTGCTGAATGAATACGCCCAACTTTTCGTCGTAGGGCAGATACACATTATCGCATATCTTTTTCCATTCTCCCATCTCTGCGTACTCGTAGAATTTAATTTTTTCTTCCAAGGCACTCCATTTTTCGGGGGCTTTGGTCTTCATATATTCAATAGCTCCTACGGTATATTTCATACACCACGTGGCAATGAAGTTGGTGTACCAGTTATTGTTGACATTATTTTCGTATTCGTTGGGCCCCGTTACGCCGTGCATCACGTACTTTTGTTTTCTTTTAGAAAAATGAAAACGCTGTGCCCAAAATCTAGCGATCCCAATCAAAACTTCCGTACCGTACTCGATCAGATAATCCCGATCTCCCGTATGGCGAATGTAATCATAAATGCCATAGGCGATGGCGCCGTTTCTGTGGATTTCCTCAAAGGTTATTTCCCATTCGTTGTGGCATTCTTCACCGTTCATGGTCACCATCGGATAGAGGGCTGCGCCCTTGGTGAAGCCTAATTTCTCCGCATTTTCAATCGCTTTTGGTAAATGCTTGTAGCGATAAATCAACAGATTTTTTGCAACCTTCTGCGCTGCGGTACCCAAGTAAAATGGCAAACAATAAGCCTCCGTATCCCAGTAGGTACTTCCTCCGTATTTTTCTCCCGTAAATCCTTTAGGCCCGATATTTAATCGCTCGTCTTCTCCCGTGTAAGTTTGATTTAGTTGGAAAATATTAAATCGAATGCCCTGCTGCGCCGCTACGTCACCTTCGATGATGATGTCACTCTGCTCCCATTTTTTGGCCCAGGCCTCGGCTTGTTCTTGTAGCATTTGGTCAAATCCCTTAGCAAAAACGTGGTCCACTTCCGCCTTGGTTTTTACTGCTAGATCTGCTTTGGGATGATTTTCTGAAGATAGGTTAGCCGCAAATTTGTAAATCACGATCTCGTCACCATCTTTGACATTTACTTTAACATCACTACTCACATATTTTTCTTTGGAAAAAACACCCGCATCGTTGTCCGCAATTTCTCCATTTTTTAAAATCTGAAAGCGCATTCCCGTACAAACTTGAAATGCCGTCTTCTTGGTTTCAGCGATGACGTATCCTTCCCGTGGTTCGATTTGTTGATCTATTGCTACCCAAAATTTTTCGTCGTAGTTAGCGTCCTCGTTCATCACGTCAAAATCAATGTAAGGCGTGATGCTGATTGCTCCCGAAAAATTTAAAGGCGTGATTTTGTAACAAATTGCGCCCGTCTCATCGTCCACGATACTACAAAATCGTTTCGCTTCCACTTTTACTTCCTTCCCACTTTCTAGTCGAGCCATAAAAGTTCGCTCCAAATATCCCGCACGCATATTTAATACCCTGCGGAAATTACTCACTTCGCATTTGGCTAGGTCAAATACTTCACCGTCCAGTTCAATATCAATTCCAATCCAATTGGCAGCGTTCAATACCTTAGCGAAGTACTCAGGATAGCCGTTTTTCCACCAGCCTACTTTTGTTTTGTCGGGATAATAAATGCCTGCCACGTATGACCCTTGGAGCGTTTCGCCCGTAAATTTTTCTTCGAAATTGGCACGTTGTCCCATCCGACCGTTGCCAATGCTAAAAATAGATTCTGAAATTTGGGTGTACTTTTTGTGGACTCCTTCTTCGATAATGTTCCACTCATCGTGTTTAAGGTAATTTTTCATTTGTTAATTGCTTTAATTTTCCCCGTAACGGGAAGTTACGGGGAAAGTGACCTATTACGGGGTAACTTCCCGTTACCCCGTAACTTTTCACGTGCTTAAATTTTTCACGTAATTTCTCACATAACTTTTCACGTAATTTTTCACCCTACAAAATGTCAACTATCCAGACAAACTTGTCTCTCTTTTCCAATATTTTTCCAAATAAAAAGATCAAGATACACTATTGAAATTAAAGTAAATCTGAGACGAGAAACATCCATAGCTGATCTGCTAGCGTAACGCTAATGATAATAGTTGTTCTTCGATTTGTTTAAAATTTCTGTTTTCAAAACTCGGCAGCACTAGGTGCGCAGCGTCGAGATCTTCTTCCTTGCCGATACCCACGGCAAACATTTCGGCACTCAAAGCTGCTTCTACTCCTTTGGGAGCATCTTCAAAAACAACGCAGTTGGCAGGTGCTACGCCCACTTCCTTGGCAGCCAGCAAAAAACCTTCGGGATGTGGCTTTCCGTTGACCACTTTGGTGCCATCAATGACGGATTCAAAATAGTCAATCAAATCTACCTGCTCGAGAATGGATACTGCATTTTT
>JBCCJE010000565.1:0-4410 GCA_039027925.1 Bacteroidota bacterium | reverse complement strand
TAGAGGTATCACATGCGAGGCTAGTCATTCGCTCTATTAATCATAAAATTTCTAACTTGTGAGCCTAGAACCATTGACCCAATATTTAAAAAAAACACCTAACCAAAATTTTGAACTGTAAACAATATGGGAAAAGAAAAACTTCTCGTCATCGGTGCCAATGGTTCTAGGCTCACAAGTTAGAAATTTTCTGATTAATAGAGCGAATGACTAGCCTCGCTTGTGATACCTCTAAGGAATGCTTTTTATAAATTCAAACCGGCGGTCGGCTTGTGATACTTTCCAACAGTAAGTGGATCGGCCATTGGTGGAAGCGAGGTAAGGTGCTTGGATGATACGATTATAATGAGAAAGCTGTGCTTCCGCTTTTAGGGGTAGGTAGATTTCCGTATGAATGTTTCCTAGCTCATCGAGTAGTTGTTCGACGGGTGGCGCAGGTTGGATATCAACGTAGGGGGCTTTGCACTCCACGGCTAAAAAAGGAACATGATTTTTATCAAATACTAAGATGTCATACCGATTGACTTGGGTAGTGCCAATTTTTTTTTCGACGGCTATCAACGACTTGGAATATTTTTTTTCTTCGATGAGGTAGGCGATAAATAATTGGCGAACAAGTTCTTCGGGCTGAAGGACCAAGTATTTTTTCCTGATAGGACAAAAGATGTAACGTTTTTCGTTTTCTTTTTTTGTCTTGAGGAAAGGCTGAAAAGATAAAAGATTCAGATCAATCATAGATGCAAAGGAAAAGAAAATTTTATAATCTTGCTAACTCTTCTTTGAGTAAATCCACGGCGAGTTTGGTATCTGCAGAAAGTTTTTTGAAAGCAGTAGCGATCTCTTGGCTTTCGCAGTTGTTGCCATTCTCTGTTATTGAATTTTCGATAAACTCTGCCAATTCCTCCTGATCTTTCATACCTAACAATCGAAAACCTGATTTCATACGGTGGGCGTACTTGATAGCTTTTTGACAATTTTGCCGCTGCAAAGATTGATAAAGATCGTCCATTTCTTTGGGTTTGTATTTGATGAATATTTCTATGGTTTCTTTGATGTCCTCCGCTTTACCATTAAAAATTTTGTAGGCGTTGTGGATACTGATTTTGATACGATCCTTGGGGAGATTGCCGAGTGGCGCTGTTGGTGAGGTCGTTTTGGGGATGGCTAGTGGGTGTAGCTCTTGGTCAAAAATCAGGTGAATAATTTTGGGTAACTCCTCTAAATATTTAAAATTCAAATCCTTGGTAAAACAGGCGACTGCGCCGCTCTGATGGATGACGGCGTTGATGATATGTTTACTTTCATTTCCCGTAATCAAAATCAATGGGGTGTGCCGAAGAAAAGGGATGAGGTCAAAGGTAGTGCCGTCGGGCAAATTATGATCGCTGATGATGAGGTCAAATTCGGTTTGCGTCAGCTTGTCTTTGGCATCTTTTACGGAACTAGCTATGGAGATCGTACAATCCATTTTTTGTTTTTCAAACATCCTCGCGAAAGACATTTGGTCTATCAGGTCATCCTCAATGATGAGTATTTTTTTCATTAGTCCTTATATTTTTTTAGTGTGAACTCGAAGGTAGTGCCTTTGCCGAGTTCTGATTTTACGGTGATGTCTCCTTCGTGGAGTTGTACTATTTTTTTGACAATGCTTAGTCCGATCCCAGTACTCTCACAATTGTCTTTGGGTTGGAGGGTTTGAAAAATTTGAAATATTCTATCAAAGTTTTTTTCGTCAATACCTTTTCCGTTGTCAGATACCCGAAAGGCGTAGTGAGATCCCAAGTCGTCGTATTCGATGGCAAGCAGACATATTTCTTTATCATTGTGTTTGGTAGCATTGCTGATGAGGTTTAAAAAAATTTGCTCGACCTTGATGCGTTCGCAGTAGAGTTCGGGGAGTTTTTTAGGAATGTGGATGGTGGTATCTTCACCGAGATTGAGCATCAAAAAGATATTATCAATCAGTTGATTGAGATCCACCACTTCTTTAGTCTCCGTAGTTCGACCGAGTTTGGTGTATTCAAAAATACCGTTGATGAATTGGTGCATTCGGTTGACCCGATTGCTAAGTAGTTGCAATTGCTGCTGTCCTTTTTCGTCCAAAACGTCTTTGTAATCTTCTGCTAACCAACTTGATATGGCATTGATGGCGCGCAGAGGAGCTTTCAAATCGTGGGAGACGATGTAGGCGAATTCTCTTAATTCTTGGTTGACTTTTTCTAGCTCTTGGAGTAGTTGTTCTCTTTTTTGTTCTGCTTCTTTAAGCTGGGAAATGTCTCTTACGATGTCTCTCGAACCAACGATTTTTCCATTATCGTAAATGGCGTTGGAGTTGACTTGGACATACTTGACGGTACCATCTTTGTTGATGATCCTGCCTTGGTAGTCGCTGTAGTAACCTTTTTCTCGCAGGGTCTGCAAATAGGTATTCGATTTTTCCAAATCGTCGGGATGTACGATGTCTCGGATACGGAGCGCACTCATTTCTTTTTTGGAGTAGCCCGTCAACTTTTCGGCAGCCCGATTGACATCCACCAGTTTGCCTTCCTCGTTGGTGACCACGATGGCGTCATATACGTTGTCGAAGAGGTTGCGGTATTTTTCGTTGGTATTCCGAACATCTTTTTCGAATGCTTTGAGTTGGGTGATGTCTTGGATAGTACCGAAGAGCTTCGTTACTTTTCCGTTTTCTACGAAAGGCTCTCCCCGCGCAATGACGTAAATAGGTTTTTTATTTTTATGGATAATTCTTTTAAGGATTTCGTAAGGTGCCTTCGTCGTAATAGCATTTTCAACGGCACGTTTCATGGACGGGTGATCTTCGGGATGAACGTAATTACGGAACTTTTCTAAGCTATTGATTTCATCCAACTGAAGGTCAAAAATGGTAGCTACACTACTCGACCAACTAATTTTCTGAGTGGCTACTTCAAATTCCCAATGTCCGACTTTGGCAATGCGCTCCGCTTCGAGTAGTAGGGCTTGACTAGCTTTCAGGGCTTGCTGGATTTTCTTAATTTCCGTAATTGGCTTTCCGTACACGGATGCTCCGATAATATCTCCAACTTCATCTCTAAGCGGGGAGACCGTGACCAAATCTGTTTGATCTTCACCCGCAAAATGATAGTTTCTCTCAAAGTTAGACTCCTTTCCTTCGAAGGCTGACTCAATGTAAGGAAGCCAAAATTGGTACTGCCGAAAGTCAAAGTCCGCTAAGTCCACCTCCCGGTAGTCTTTATGGAGATTGAACTTAGCGAGTATTTGTAGTGCGGATAAATTAGCATCTATCAGTTGGTAATTTTTACCGATGGCAAATACTTTATCCGTAGTACTGTTAAAAATAGCTTGAGTGTTAGCTTCTTTTTTGATGAGTTCAGCTTCAAATTTTTTCTGCTTATTTATATTTTCAATGATCCCCATTTGGTACATTTCGCCCCCAATCTCAAAGGAAGAGCGGTGTGCTAATCCCCAAAATATTTCTCCGTTTTTTCTTTTGTACTGTTTCTCTAGCCTGAAGGATTTAATTTTTTGGGTAGTCAGGAGTTGCATATTTTTTTCGATGAGCGCAGTATCCTCGTAGTGAATAAAATCACTGCGCACGTAGCCTTTAAAATCAGCGGGAGTACATTCGAACATCTCACATATCTTTTTATTGAAGGCTTTGAGTTCTTGTGTTTTTAGTTTTCGGATAGTTATCCCTACGGGGCTATATCTAAAAAGACTTTGAAAAAGATTTTCGTTTTCCAAAATGTCTTCCGAGGTGTAGGGTTCTACGTTGAGATTTTTGGCTTGGAGCACTACGGCTTCTATTTGACCGTCGGTAGCCACCAAGGGCAAGATACTCACCAAGTCATCGTATTTGTGCTCTCCGATGATGTATTGTTTTTTGAACTCAAGTGTTTCTCCAGAGAAGGCTTTATCGAATGCTTTTTTCCAAAAATTAGTACCGACGTAAGGGCGTACATTGGTTCCTAATTCGAGCTGCTTGATGCCGTAGCGGAGCGCGTGCTTTTGGGCACTAGGGTTAAAATACTTCAACTCATAGGCGGGATCAATGACTACAATTTTGTCAGAAGATTGGTGTAGAATCTGCTGCACCATATCGGTAGTCAGAAACCTAGTCATGTTCGCAGAGTTATTCATAAGTCAGATTGGAAATTAAATTAAGGAATGGAAAAATAATAAATGCAGTTTTTGAGGGTCTATTCCTCATTCCTAAGAGCGGAAATATAACAAATAATTGTTAAGTAAGAGACTAATTTTTTTCTTTCAGCATTCGGTAGATCGTAGATTTTCCAATGCTTAATTTTTTGGCAACGAGTTTTTCAGAAGAATTTTTTTATCGAATATTCGTTGACCGCGAGATCGAAAGCAAAACAATTCCAGAAGATGAACCGCTGGAATTTTCTT
>JBCCJE010000564.1:0-4412 GCA_039027925.1 Bacteroidota bacterium | reverse complement strand
GTTGTTTGCATTTTCCAGTACTTAGCATCCGCTCTAAAAAGCGTATCAACGATGGGTTGGTGCTGGTCAATTAGGATATACTCTTTGAACGAAGGGAGGGAAGCGTACATTCGAAATTTTTCACCTCGATCATATTTTTCTGTAGAATCCGAAAGTACTTCTATAATGATGATAGGGTTAGTAATAGCATTTTTATCTTGTTTATAGTATTCTGGATTTTCACAAAGCACTACTGCGTCAGGGTACACAAAGCGATTTGCTTTTTCGATATATACTTTTAGGTCACTATTGGCGACTACACAATCTTGTCGATTCGTTTCAATATTATTTTCAAGAAGGCTTCCGATCTTATTTCCTAAAATAGCATGGGCTAACGTACCACCCGACATTGCAACAATTTTTCCATTATGGTATTCATTTTTTTCTACTGCTTTCTTTTCCATTTTTAAATATTCTGCAATAGAGTAAAGTTTTTCTTCTTGATGCGTAATACTACTCATAGAATTAAATTTTTATCAATTTTTACAAAAATAACGAAAAAGGGAGCAAATTCCATCCATCTTCCTATTTTGCAAAAAATAAAAAAAGAAGTGGTGAATAAAGGAAAACTCTACTTAATACCAACTCCATTGGGCGAGCATGCAACGCATACTATTCCTGCTTATGTTATTGAAAAAGTGCATGAGCTAAATTTCTTCATAGCTGAGCGGGCAAAAACTGCTCGTGCTTTTATAAAAACAACTCAGCCTAAAAAACCATTTTCTGAGCTTTCCTTTTCGGAGTTAAATAAACGAACAACTCCAGAGGAACTTCGAACTTTTCTGCAACCTTGCGAACAAGGAAATGATATGGGATTATTATCAGAGGCAGGTTGTCCAGGAGTTGCTGATCCAGGAGCAGAAGTAGTTAAAATGGCACATGAAAAAGGGATTGAAGTCATTCCTTTTGTAGGGCCTTCTTCCATCTTGATGGCGCTGATGGCTTCAGGAATGAATGGACAAAGTTTTTGTTTTCAAGGCTACTTATCTGCCAAAAAACCAGAACTGGGAAAAGACCTAAAAAGATTAGAACAGCTCTCTCGAAAATTTCGCCAAACACAAATTTTTATCGAAACACCCTACCGAAATATGGGGATGTTGGAAGTGGCCTTCAAAGTACTATCCCCCGAAACTCAATGGTGTGTAGCTGCCGATATTTCGCTAGATTCGGAATTTATCCTTACCCAGAAAATTAAAACTTGGCAAAAAACGAAACTGCCTAATCTGCATAAGCGACCTACGATTTTTTTGATGCAGTGCTGATTCAATGGCAATAGCAATAGTCAATGACAATAGCAATAGTCAATGACAATAATCAATTTGGCTACTATTGTCATTGCTATTGAATATTGTCATTGCTATTGAATATTGTCATTGAAATTGATATTGTCATTGAACATTGATAGGACATTTCCCGACAAGTACCTCATTTAATATTTCTCTTTTAAATAACACACCTCGAATATTACTCGTTTTAAGTTAACTTTGCGCAAAAATTAAAAGGCATTGTAATTGCTTTTATAAAAATTAATTAAAATCCCACTGGCCTACTCCCCTTACACATCAAATATTTTTCGCAAGGGGCTTGGGGGTAGAACGATCTTAAATTCTTTTAACGTGAAAAAAATATTATTCGCATTTGCCCTCGTGGCTAGTGTATATGTTGCTCAAGCACAACGTGGTTGGGAGCTCGGAGGATGGGTTGGTGCTTCTCATTATTTCGGTGATTTGAATACCGAATTTAGAATAGATAAACCCGGTTTTGCGGGGGGACTCGTCGGACGATATAATTTCAATAATCGCATCTGCTTAAAAATGTCAGCCAACTACGGCAAAGTAGCAGCTACGGATGCCAACTCCAAAAACTCCTTTGAGCAGCAGCGCAACTTGGATTTTGAGTCTCGAATTTTGGATGGGGCAATGCAGTTAGAATTCAACTTCCTACCCTACATCCACGGCAGCAAAAACGATAATTACACACCTTACCTTTTTGCTGGTTTCAATGTTTTTAATTTTAACCCTCAAACGGAGTTTAACGGGGAGACCGTTGACCTACGACCACTAGGGACGGAAGGGCAATTCAGAGGAGAAGAGTACTACGCCACGCAGGGCGGATTTGTGTACGGTGCCGGATTTAAAATTGATCTCAACTACGAGTGGAGTTTGAATTTCGAGCTTTCGGCTCGGCGGTTGTTTACCGATTATTTGGATGACGTGAGTGGCGTCTATCCCGACATGGGCGACCTCGAAGCATTGAGAGGTGATGTAGCCGTAGCCCTTTCGGATCGGTCCATTCCCGACGACAATCAAGTCAAGATAGGACAAGAAGGTCGCCAACGGGGCAACAGTAGAGCAGGAGATGCCTACGTTTTTCTGGGCGTTGGAATTGTATATTATTTTGGAGATATTCGGTGTCCGAGTGTATCCAATCGGTATAGATAAAAAAGCTAAGGTCAAGGGTTTTTAAAAATCCTGACCTTCAAAAACCATCATCACTCACTTTCTAATTTTTTGCGCTAATCATCCCGTACCGCATCGGTCAGTAGTCAAATGAACCTACCCTTCAACATAGCTAAGCGTTATATTTTTTCAAAAAAATCCACGAATGCGATTAACGTCATTTCGGGGATTTCTGTTTTTGGAATCGCCATTGGGACAGCCGTGATGATTCTGCTTTTTTCGGTATTCAACGGCTTGGAAGATTTGTTAACTGGTTTTTTTAACACCTACAATCCTGACATCAAGGTAGTCCCCATTTCCGCAAAAAACTTTTCGCAAGACTCCGTGGACATAGTGGCATTAGAAAATATTGAGGGGGTGGAGTTTATCTCTAAGACGCTGGAAGAGGTCGCTTTTTTTGAATACGACAGCGACCAAACTTTTGGAATCATCAAAGGCGTGGATGATAATTTCTCGAAGGTCAACCAAATAGATACCATCATTCGGGAAGGAGCGTATCGTCTAAAAATTGATGATAAGAACACAGTTGTCGTGGGGGCGGGCATTCGTCGGAAGCTATCGTTGAATGTTGATGATTTCTTAACGCCCTTGATAGTTTATTCTGCCAAAAGAAAAAAAGTAGGCCCTACTAGCCAACCTTTCAAGAAAGTTTCCATTTTTGCCGCAGGCGTTTTTGCTGCCTACCAAGAAGATTTAGACAATCGCTACGTCTTTGCTTCCCTCGATTTTGTGGAAGAACTATTGAGCTTGAAAGGGAAATTGAGTGCACTTGAAATTCGCCTAAATCCAGCGGCTAACCAAAGTGAAACCATCGCTGCTATCAAAGATGTAATAGGTGATCAATTCGAAATCAAAGATCGCTACCAGCAGGAAGAGACTTATTTTAAAGTTTTAAAAATGGAAAAATGGCTAGGTTTTGCCTTGGTCGGTTTTGCGTTGATTTTGGTAGCCTTCAATATGGTCGGCGCGCTGTGGGTCATTGTTTTGGATAAAAAAAAGGACATCGCCATCCTCAAATCTATGGGCGCAGAAGATCAGCAAATTCGCAATATCTTTTTGAGCAATGGGTTGATGCTATCGGCGTTCGGATTGATTATGGGCATGATACTTTCGGTCACGCTCTACGGGATACATCAGACGTGGGGAATCGTGACGATGCCGCCTGGTGCTGTTATTGATATTTATCCTGCGAGTATGCGTTTCCCTGATTTTATTGTAGTAGCCGTTACAGTAATGTTTATTGGGTTAGTGGCTTCTTGGGGCCCTGCGCTACGTGCCTCTAAGATTCCGACAATTTTTCAAGAAGGCTAAGCGTAGGTCTAAATTCACCAGTCTTGATCTCACCTAATCTTTTCAAAATATTATTATTTTTGCATTCAAAAATTTTATAATGGAAACGTGGCAAATCGATTTCGAATGGCTAAGGATTCGGCATGTGGTCAAAAATTCGATGGGTAGAAAAGACCTCCCTAATCTGAATAGCATTTTGTTTTTGATAGGCATTCAGGAGTTAGGAAGATTTGGAGATAAATTCACAAAAGAAGAAAAACAAGACCTGATGCACGTAGCCGTCTGTACCTTACTAGAACCAGATGGGTATTTTAAATTCAAAGGACGCGACGCAGACGGATGGCCACATTTCGAGGTTCTGAAGCCCGTTCCTTTGGAAGGTGCAAAAGCCCAAGAAGAACTATTAAAAATCAAAGTCATAGAATATTTTAAAAATTTAAAAGACGAAGATGAGTAAAATATTTTTTACCATTCCTAAAATTCAAAACTCAAAAAAATTCATGAAGCGACTATTGTACTTATCTTATTTAATACTTATTGCTATACTTTTCGTCAACTGCGCTAAGGAAAAAAAACCGTACGCCTACATTGAAACGGACAAAGGCACGATGAAAGCTAAACTCT
>JBCCJE010000563.1:0-4412 GCA_039027925.1 Bacteroidota bacterium | reverse complement strand
TTTGTTGGCTTTAAGAACTTTTGCTTTACTTATTTGCTATCCCACGAAGTTCTCAAAGCATGGTGCTAAACAGTTACAAAATTACAATCTAATAATACAACTTTTATTTACCCTGAATATCGGAAAATATCTTTAATATTGCGATGAAAAATAACGTATTGCTTCTTTTTTTAATGGATACAATGTCCGAAAACCTATTTCTAAAATCATGTTAAACAAAACCAATCCCACTAAAACTCAGGCTTGGAAAAAACTTAAAAAGCACTTTCAAGCTACGAAAAAGATTCAGATGAAATCCTTGTTTTCGGAGGATGCTCGCCGCTTCAAAAAATACGCCGTTCAGTTTGAAGATATTTTAGTGGATTACTCCAAGAACAGAATCAATGAGGAGACCATGAGTTTGTTGATGGAATTGGCGAGAGAGATGGAACTCAAGGCTGCTATCCAACAAATGTTTGCGGGAGAAAAAATAAATGAAACTGAGGGACGTGCCGTACTGCACGTCGCCCTTCGCAATCGCTCAGAAAGAGCTATCGAAGTAGATGGTGTTAATGTTATGCCAGATGTAAATAGTGTGTTACAACAGATGGAATCTTTTTCTAACAAAATCACTTCGGGTAAATGGAGAGGCTACTCCCGCAAAAAAATTACGGACATCGTTAACATCGGGATAGGGGGAAGTGACCTCGGGCCAGTAATGGTCACGGAGGCTTTGAAGCCTTACTGGAAAAAAGGAATGCAGGTGCATTTTGTTTCTAATGTGGATGGTACGCACATCACGGAGACCTTGAAAGACCTCAATCCCGAAACGACCCTCTGCATCATTGCTTCCAAAACTTTCACTACCCAGGAGACCATGACCAACGCTCATACCGCTCGGGATTGGTTTTTAAAAAAAGCAAAAAAGGAAGCGCACATCAAGAAACACTTCGTGGCTGTATCCACTAATCAACAGGGGGTAGAAGCCTTTGGGATTGCATCCGAAAATATGTTTGGATTTTGGGATTGGGTAGGCGGACGGTACTCCTTGACCTCTGCCATTGGATTGTCTATTGCTTGTACTGTCGGCTACGAAAAATTTTCGGAATTATTGGATGGGTTTCACGCTATGGATGAGCATTTCAGAAAAACAAAATTTGAAAAAAATATTCCCGTCATTCTAGCTATGATCGGCGTATGGTACAATAATTTTTTCGGAGCGGAGACAGAAGCAATTCTTCCTTACGATCAGTACCTACACCGTTTTGCTGCTTATTTCCAACAAGGCAATATGGAAAGTAACGGGAAAAATGTAGATCGCAGCGGCAAACCAGTAACCTACCAAACTGGTTCCATCGTTTGGGGAGAACCCGGGACTAATGGGCAACACGCCTTTTACCAATTGATCCATCAGGGAACAAGATTGATT
The DNA here is from genome assembly GCA_039027925.1 of Bacteroidota bacterium. Taxonomy (GTDB): domain Bacteria; phylum Bacteroidota; class Bacteroidia; order Chitinophagales; family Saprospiraceae; genus CAJQQY01. The sequence continues at coordinate 3,004 of JBCCJE010000563.1, read as the reverse complement.
CCTTGTGATTTTATTGCTCCCGCCATCAGCCATAATCCAGTAGGCGATCATCACACTAAGTTGATGTCCAATTTCTTTGCCCAAACCGAAGCCTTGATGAATGGAAAAAGTAAAGCCGAAGCAGCGGCGGAGTTAAAGATGACTGGAAAGACCAATGAGGAAATCAAGTCCTTGCTTCCATTTAAAATATTTGGGGGCAACCGACCGACGAATTCTATTTTAGTAAAAAAAATTACCCCACGATCTCTGGGAAGTCTCATTGCGATGTACGAACATAAGATTTTTGTACAAGGGGTCATTTGGAATATATTTAGTTTTGACCAATGGGGGGTAGAATTGGGAAAGCAGTTGGCTAAAAAAATCCTCCCAGAATTGTCTGATAACAAAACTGTGAAAACACACGACTCATCAACCAATGGGTTGATTAATGCTTATAAAAAAATGAAATCCTGAATTTATGTTTGGAGTATCGGGTATTGAGGTTCACGTATTGCATTTCCCAATATTGATTAGCTTAAAGCTCCAGCGTCGAATTTCCCATTATTCAAACACCCAGTAAATTATGAACAAAGTATTTCCACTAAAAGGTGCTGTACAAAATTATGCTTGGGGGGGGAAATCCTTTATCCCCGATTTGATGGATATAGAAAATACCGATGGGCAGCCATTTGCCGAAGTTTGGCTAGGTGCCCACCAGCGTGGCCCTGCCCAGTTGTACACCAATGGTCACTTGGAGGCATTGAATGATTGGTTGAAAAAAAATCCCGAAGCGCTAGGTGAAAAAGTAATTGAAAAATTTGGTAAAAATCTTCCGTATTTATTCAAAGTACTGGATGTAAATAAAATGTTATCCATTCAATCGCACCCCACCAAAAAGGCAGCAGAGATGGGGTTTGCTAGAGAGAATCAGGCAGGTATTCCTCTGGCGGCCAAGCATCGAAACTACAAAGATGATAATCACAAACCAGAAGTCATGGTAGCCATGACGGACTTTTGGCTGTTGCACGGTTTCAAGTCAGAAAAGGATATTGAAGCGGCTTTGGCGGCAGTACCTGAGTTTGAGGCTTTGTTTGAGTATTACCAAAGGATACTGACTAAGGAGGTAGAGAATAAAATATTTCATCTCTATAAAAATCTGATGGAAATGCCGCAAAAGCGAGTAGATGAAATTTTAAAACCTTTGGCTGATCGCTTGCGTCCGCTTTTCGAAAAAAATAAATTATCGAAACACCAAGCTGACTACTGGGCTGCATTAGCCTTTCGGGACAGTATGCTAGCGGATGGGCATTTTGATCGAGGGGTTTTTTCTATTTACATTTTTAATTTGGTTCATCTTAAAGTAGGAGAGGGGATTTTTCAGGATGCAGGAATTCCGCATGCCTATTTGGAGGGCGTGAATATGGAACTGATGGCCAATTCTGATAATGTGTTCCGAGGAGGACTTACCGTTAAGCACGTGGATGTGCAAGAATTGTTGGAGCACGTAGTGTTTGAACCCGTAGTACCCAAAATTCTGACTGGGAAAACAATCGCTAGAGGGATAAAAGTTTTCGAAACTCCTGCACCCGATTTTGAATTATCTCGTATTTATTTGAAAGATTTTGAAGCGTATCATTGTAACTTAGTGGAGACACCCGAAACGCTGATAGTTATGAAAGGCGAGGTGAGGGTATCCAACGAAGGAGAAGAGTTGAGGCTCGGTAGAGGAGATTCGTTTTTTGCTCCTAGTGGAGCAAGGTATTCCCTACTGAGTGATGGAGGAACTGTCGTATTCAAAGCGGCAGTACCCATTTCGTAACTTTAATGTTACGTGCGTCCGAGGGGAACAAATCAACCATCCATTAAAGGTTTTTTTAATTTTTATAATATGGCTTATCAGACGAAATCAGGAGAATTTTTTGACTATTTGACGCAGTTATTGACAGAAAAAAAAGTCAATGATATGATTCAAATTTTATCGGATGCTACCTCCGCTGATCCTACTTTGAATGGGGATTTAAAATTTTTAAAACTCCGAGCTAACAAAAAACTCATGGTGGCTGTTGGTGAAACTGGAAGTACGCAATCAGGCCAAATCAAAGATGTGATTAATCTGATAAGGGAATTAAAGAATGCACATTCTCGCCGCAGCGTATTGGTCAATACTATCGGAAGACCCTCAAAAAAGACGATGAAAAAAATCAGGAAAGGCAACCCCGTTGTGCCTAAGAAAAAAGTTGCTCTGGGGCCTTGGATTTTTTTATTGTTTCTGATTGGGAGTGGCGTGGCTGCTTATGTTTTTAGAGATGCCATTTTGCAGAATGAGTCAGTACAAAAAATTATTCCCGAACGTTTTCTGTCTGAGACTGACTCAGAAAAGAAAGTACCTGCCAAGAATGCTTCCTCAAATAAAACCACTAAAAAAACTAAAAAGCCGACAAAGCAAAAGCAGCCAACCTCTAAGGCTAAAAAAGAAAGTAAAACAACTGCTGTCACTCCACAACCAATATCGTCAGGATTGGGGAAATGGTATATCCAAGTGGCGAATTACGGAAAATTAGATCAAGCAATGGATAAGCGCAAGCGGGTAGAAATGAGCTTTGACCAAGCAGTAATTTTACAGAAAAATAGCGGAAGCCGACCTAATTATCGTATCGTCATACCAGGATTTGCGAACCAAGATGATGCGGAAAATTTTAAAGAAAATCGTAAGGTGGAAAATTTGTACGTGGGTTCATTTAGTCGGTCATTTGCGAGTGATTGTGGTAATCTTCAATCTACAGATGAAACTTACATCTATTGGTGTAAGTAATCCTTCGATTTTTTCTTCGAGCTATCATCGAACTATTTTGCTGCTTATGGGAAATGTGCCCGAGTATGCAATACTTCTTTTTTGAAAAGAGAAATGTGCACACATCGCGAGTTATTTTTTCATCTTGCCTGATACTCACTTTTTTATTTATTTTCAGAAAATAACTACCATGAATCCAAAAGATACGCTTTCTGCGAGAGGACAAATTGCAGC
>JBCCJE010000562.1:0-4413 GCA_039027925.1 Bacteroidota bacterium | reverse complement strand
GTTTTTCCCAAAATTCAGGTCAGACAAGTACCACTTTTTTCCTTTGTGCAAAAAGAAATCTTTAGTAGCGTCTAATTCGATGTGATGTAAAAAATTTAAAGTGACACCGAGTGCTTTGATGATGCTTTCCTTACGTGTCCAGTACCAGTAAAATTTTTCCAGAGGTTTTTTATTTCCATAAATAGTTTCCCATTCTTTGGGTGTGAAAAAGGAATGGAAGTCTTTTAGTTTGATTCCTTTTAAAACTTCAATATCAATTCCAACTGTCCCCTGATTAGAAAATACGCCCACGACCTGATTAGTAGAATGGGAAATGTTAAACTCGATTTCGGGATGAAGGGGTTTACCGTTTTTTTGAAAAGTGATTTTTTCCCAACTAGGGTCGGCATCGAATTGTCGAATGCCACTTTGGATCATCAATCTACCGATGGCAAAGTTGTAGGCATCTACTGGAAAACGATAGCGATTTGCCCGCTGCTGATAAGTGGGTGGAAAGGTTTTTATCAGTTCTTCCAATGTGTATTTTTTCCTAAAGAAATCGGTATTTGCCTTGTACGTTTTTAGCATGGATATTTTTGTAAATGACAATGACAATGACAATGACAATGACAATGACAATGACAATGACAATGACAATGACAATGACAATGAACAATGACAATGAACAATGACAATGAACAATGACAATGACAATGAATAATGAACAATGACGGTAGCTAGATGATCGCTAGGTATAATCCTGCGGCTGCGGCTGCTCCGAGTAAGGGGCCGACAATCGGAATCCAAGCGTATCCCCAATTGCTATCGCCTTTTTCGCCAATGGGTAAAATACCGTGCATCAGCCTTGGTACTGCATCTCGTACGGGATTGATGGCATAGCCCGTAGTTCCTCCCAAGCCCATACCGATGACCGTTACAAAAAGGGCAATAGGTAATGCCCCCACCGAACCTAATCCCACGATGGCCTTGCTACCATCGGCCATTTCGAAAGAAGGATCGGCAATAAAAAATACGCCCATGAGTAGCACAAAAGTACCCAGTAGTTCGCTTATCAGATTGGGAAATGTATTGCTGATGGCTGGTCTCGTAGCAAAAGTATCTAGCTTGGCATCAACGTCTTCGGTTACTCTAAAATGATCTTGGTACATGATCCATAACAATATACACCCGAGGGCTGCCCCAATGGCTTGTCCCAAAATGTAAGTACCCACTTTAGTCCAAAGAAATTTTCCAGCGATGGCTAAACCGACTGTCACCGCAGGATTGAGATGAGCGCCGCTGTAAGGTCCCGCTACGACGACGGCTGCGTAAACGGAAAGCCCCCAAGCTAAATTGATGAGGAGCCAACTGCCACCGTTGCCTTTGGTTTTTTCTAGTACAACGTTGGCTACTACGCCATTTCCGATAAGGATAAGCAGCATCGTACCGATGATTTCTGCTACGAAAGGATTCATTGATTGTCGTTTTGTTTCAAAAAAATAATTTTTATTTGAGCGTGAAATATAAGGAAAATATGGCGGGAATAATGAAAGTTTGAAATTACATTCAGGACTTAGGGTAGGGTTTTATGATTTGTAAATACGTTGTTATGAATATGGTAGATTTTCTTTACGAAGACTATTTACTAGGAACAGTTATAAGACCCTCTCTGAATCGTTTTGAGGTAGGCTGGCCAAAAATACAAAAATATACCAATTAAAATAGGTTGGGTTGATTCCCCCAAATGGCAGGGGTGTTTGGGTCTAACTTTGGGGAGGTCATACTGTTAAATTCTTGTACACTGTCTGCGAGTTTGTAGGACGCTTCTCCCCCGCTGGCGGGGGTCGGGGGTGGAATACACGATTTTTTTTCATTTGATCTTAAATTCCACCCCCCAGCCCCCGCCAGCGGGGGCGAAGCGTCCTACAAGCTCGCAGACAGTGTACAAGAATTCAACCGTAGAAACTCCTCAAAGTTAGAACCAACTACCCCTGACCCGTTGGGGGAATCACCGCAAAAAGTTACTGTAAGAAAAGATAATACCTCGCCTAACCGAACAATCCAGAAGACAAATACCGATCTCCGCGGTCACAAACGATAGATACGATGACGCCACTTTCTAATTCCTTCGCCAATTGGATAGCAGCAGTAGCTGCGCCGCCACTACTCATCCCCGAAAAAATACCTTCCTGATTTGCCAATCTTATGGCATTGGTAGTGGCTTCATCTTGGCTGACATCAATGACTCGATCTACTTTGGTGGGATCGAATATTTTAGGAACATAGTCGGGCGACCATCTTCTGATGCCTGGTATGCGAGAACCATCAGTTGGCTGTACGCCTACGATTTGGATGTTGGGATTTTTTTCTTTTAAGTAGGTAGAGGTTCCCACGATGGTTCCCGTAGTGCCCATCGAAGAGACGAAATGGGTTACTTTTCCTTGGGTGTCCTTCCAGATTTCGGGGCCCGTAGTTTTGTAGTGTGCTCGCCAGTTGTCCTCATTGCCAAATTGATTGAGCATGACGTAACCCTCATTTTTAACTTTGTTGGCGGCGTAATCTCTCGATCCTTCGATGCCTACGTCGCTAGAGGTGAGCGTGACTTTTGCGCCGTAGGCTCGCATGGTTTGCATCCGTTCTTTGGTTGCATTTTCTGGCATGACGAGTTCGATGTTCAAGCCATAAATACGAGCGATCATAGCTAAGGCAATACCTGTATTTCCACTCGTAGCTTCAATGAGTGGGGTATCTTTATCAATGTCCCCTCTATCGAGGGCACTTTTAATCATGTTGAACGCTGCCCGATCTTTGACGCTACCGCCGGGGTTGTGTCCTTCCAATTTGAAAAACAATCGAACGTTGGGATTTGGATTCAATACCCGAGATTCTACCAAAGGAGTATTTCCAATCAAATCTAAAATGCTAAATGACATCTGTCTGAGTTTTGATTTTGATGTTAGGTGTGTGATAAACGGTTGAGTTGGGCGGTACGGAACTGGTTACCCACGCATTACCGCCGATGATGGTATTTTCTCCGATGACGGTTTCCCCACCGAGGATGGTTGCGTTGGCGTAGATAGTGACATTGTTTTCAATCGTCGGATGCCTTTTCGTTTTTTGTAAATGTTTTGCTATAAACAGACCTCCGAGGGTAACACCTTGGTAAATTTTTACATTGTCTTTGATGATTGCCGTCTCACCGATCACCACTCCCGTGGCGTGATCTATAAAAAATGATTTGCCAATCGTAGCGCCGGGATGAATATCTACGCCCGTTTCTCGGTGCGCATATTCGGTCATCATTCGGGGCACGAGGGGAAAACCCAGATCACTCAATGCGTGCGCCAATCGGTAAATGGCAATGGCATAAAAACCGGGGTACGCCATGTAAACTTCCTCAATGCAAGTGTTAGCAGGGTCGCAATTAACAACTGCTTCGGCATCCAAGTTGAGCATTTCCAAAATATGGGGTAGGCGTTTTAGATATTTCATCCAAACGGCTGAACACGACTCGCCATTTTCCCAACAGGCTAATTCTACGAGTTTAGAAAACTGAATTTCCAAAACCTCCAAATTATCCTCCACATCAGTCTCAATATCAAAAAGGGTGTAGAAAAGATGATTCGTAAAAGCCTCGGTTTTTTCTTTCAAGCGATACCGGAGATTGGGTTGTTTTTTATGCTGATTGATTTTTTTGATGATTGTTGCTTTGTCCATCTGACTTGATTGCTTTTGTAGTATAAAACCAGTTGGAGGATACAAAGTTTTTGGGGGTGGATTTTATCCAAATAGAGTAATATGTTAAAAAAATACAGTACTTTACTCTTTTCGATGTTTAAATTAAGACTGATGATATCTGTTCAAGAATTAAAATCATTGTTATCTGATTTGGAAAGTGATAGAGTCGAGAGAACAATTACAAAAAAGAATATTAATAAATTTTGTCAAGCCATTTGTGCATTTTCTAATGATATGCCAGATCATAAGAGACCTGGCTATTTATTAGTTGGAGTAGATGATGATGGTACTATATCAGGAGAAGTTGATATAACGGATGAGTTATTATTAGATTTAGCTTCCCAGAGAGATAATGGAACAATTTTACCTGTCCCCTCAATGACCGTGCAAAAAATGACGATTGACAATAAAGAGATTGCTGTAGTAGAGGTTTTACCTCATCCAATTCCACCAATAAAATATAGAGGAAAAATATATATCAGGATTGGTCCTCGAAAAGGAATTGCAAATCAAGCAGAAGAAAGAATTTTAATTGAGAGAAGTAATCGAGCGTTGAGAACTTATGATTCTAGTCCTTGCTTAGGGAGTACACTTAAAGATTTAAATTTAGATATTTTCCAAACTTCTTATTTACCATTGGCAGTTGATGAACAAATTTTGAAAGAAAATAATAGGGACGTAAAACTTCAATTGTCC
>JBCCJE010000561.1:0-4415 GCA_039027925.1 Bacteroidota bacterium | reverse complement strand
TGATGAGGCTTTTCAGGGGTGTAACCGTCATTTGATGTGTAAAAAAAGAGAGTTAACTTGCCAAAAAATAAATCATTAAAGAAATGGCAAGTAAACTAATAAAAAAAGACGGTAACAAAATCACCTTACAAATAGAGCTTTAATTAGATCCAAGCTCTATGCTTAATAGCGAAGAACAAATAGCTAAAGTATTAAATGAAGCAGGTATACAGGCTACTCAAAATGCTTTACAACAATTTGATACAGATGGAAACCCAATAGATGTTGGTGGAGAGAAACTCACCAGTAAAGGACAAGAAAAAAAAGTATTAAGTCCCCTATGGAGAAGTAGAAAGATTTTGCCATGTGTATCAAACTAGTAAAGGTGGTATCACTTATTGTCCATTGAAAAATGGGGCAAAAATTATTTGAGATAGTAGGTCTCTATTTTAGATTTTTGGCATGCTAGGGAGTACTTAACTCTGGCTAGTAAAGCGTCTTCAAAATCTGCTTATGAGCTTAAAAAAATGGTTATAACAAGCTCGCCATGATTTGCGACATGAAATAGGGGCAGCTGAAAAATTACTCCAACAAATGAAGCGATTTAGACAATAAAGAAATAAGTAAAGAAAGAATTTTTGTAGAACATGCAATTGGAAGAGTGAAAATATATCGAATGTTAAGAAACAAATGCCGAATAAAAATAATACAGTTACAGAATAGGATTATCGTTTTAGCAGCGGGGCTTTAGAATTATCATCTTAGCCTAACAAACTGATAATTAATGATTAACAAGTCTAATACTCAAAGCTCAAACTCTGGGTGCGTAAGCATGAGGTATGGTACAAATTTGCTAGAGAAATTGGAGTAACAGTATGCGCATTTTTGACGTTTCCAATACCTTTGTTAATTACTACTGTATTTTTTAATGATGTACTGGATTTAGAGAATTGGAATGCTTCGAAAGTTATAACAGCTTTACTTTTTTTAGAAAGATAAAGTAGATTTACCTTCATCATCAAAATCCACATTTTTATGAGAAATATTATTGGCTTTTTCATCCTCGTTTTTTCCATTCAGATTCAAGCGCAAACTCTAGCCGACGCATTGAGGTACTCCTCGCTGGAGGTGGGCGGTACAGCACGAACGGTGGGGGTAGGATGGGCACTCGGCGCATTGGGTGCAGACTACGCAGTGTTAAGCTCTAATCCTGCGGGGCTAGCTACCTTCCGAACCAATGAATTTGTTATCACTCCAGTTGTCTTTAATGCAAGAACCAATTCCCTTCTCGTTACTGGAGGTGATAATTCCTACAACTCAGAGAGCATTGCCAGATTTGGTCTTAACAATATCGGGATGATCTTGAATAACCGCCCCCGCAGATCAAAATGGAAGACTTTCAACTTTGGCATCGGCTACAATCGCCTAGCTACTTTCAATCAGGAATTTACTTTTCGAGGTACTTCGCAGGGTTCTATCGTAGATCGCTTCACGGAGTTGGCCAACGACGGCATTTTTGATCTTTTTGAAGTGGACTTGGCGGATCAGGTTGTAGCCATTTATACGGATGCTTCTAACCCCGACTTTTTTATCAATGATTTTGACGATGCTGATCCGAACTACGTAGTGGAAAGAGAGCAAACTGTCAGAACTACCGGCTCGTACAGCGAGCTTGTTCTTTCGCTGGCTAGCAACTACAACGAAAAACTGATGATCGGAGCTACGATGGGAATACCTTTAATCAACTACGAGCAAGAGAAAACCTACGAGGAGTCAGAGTTGCCAAACGCTGATGCCGTTCCTTTTTTTAATAACTTAAAATTTCAAGAAACGGTAAGCACCTCGGGGGTAGGTATAAATCTAAAGCTGGGACTGATCTACCGAATCAATCAAATGTTTAGATTGGGAGCTGCCTTTCATACGCCTACTGCTTTCCGATTGGAGGATAGTTTTGCTAATCAGCTAACTTACAATTTTACAGATGCCAATGGGGGGAGTAACCTAACGGCGGATTCACCCGTCGGAGATTTTAATTATAGGCTAAGAAATCCTTGGAGAGCAATGCTGAACTTTGCTACTTTGTTCCACCGCAAAGGATTTATCAGCGCCGATATTGAGTACGTGGATTACACCGCTGCTAATTTTAACCTCACCTCAAATAGTTCCAACATCGAGGACGAAATTTTTGAAATGGACTTGAATAATCAGATTGACGATGAATTACAATCTGCTATCAACATTCGAATCGGTGGAGAATATGCTATGAACAAATTAAGATTCAGAGCGGGGTATGCCATATCTGGCACACCTTATGCTGATAGTGATATTATAAATAATGCTTATAGCTTAGGCTTTGGTTTTCGACAAAAAAAGTTCTATCTCGATTTAGCGTACCGACTTGCTCGGGTGGACGAAAATTATGTACCTTTTCTGTTGGCTAATCCCGAGCAAGAGCAAATGGTAGCTAATGAGACCTCCAATAGCCAATTTATTATGACGGCTGGATTCAAGTTTTAATTGTGTTACGAATATTTTTTTATAAATGTTTGTTAAATTTTTTTTGTAGCAAACTCATTATGTGAGATTTAAATATATTTTTTGATAAAAAAATAAAACATCGTATCACAGTTTATACATAATGTGATACGATGTTTTTGTTAGGCGTACTTTTTTCTCAAAAAATAAACAACTTTATAAAAAAATCTGAAATCCATCTTCCCCCCTTGATTTTAGAAAAAGTAATATTCAAACCTACTTGAACAAATTTTTCTATGAAAAAATTATTATTCACTATTACGGTCGCAGTTTGCAATTGCCTCTTGCTAGCAGGGCAAGCCAAGGCAGATGCTTTGACTTGGGGGACAAGCTATCCTGCGGTAGATGAACGAAAAATCATCGAAACGAAATGGAAGTACACCTACGCGCTACACCTCGAATCCAATACCATATTTCATAAGGCAGAAAAAGACTATGAGTACTTTTTGTACTTCAAATATGACTACACTTATCAGCAGTTTTTAAATGGAAAATTGGATAAGGGAGTATGGAGCCTCAACGGGAGCGATCTTTTTTACACCTTTAAGCACATCAAAAAATTTGAAATTGCTCAGATTACGAAAAATGTTTTAGTGCTTGAATTTGAGCAAGCCAACAGCAAGGGAACCTACCAGTATCATTTTGTTCGAGTAAATTCTGATGAGGCACCATTCGTAAAACCGATCAATGAACTCCCCAATATTTTAGTGGAAGAATTAAATCCAAAGAAAAATCGAAACCAATGGTGGTCCTTTGGGAAAAAGAAAAAAAAACGTAAGAGACTTTTTAAGAAAAAAGAAAAACCGCCCAAAGAAAAAGAACTGTACATCAGTATAGAGTTGATCGGCGGTGGCTACTACGGAGGTATTGATCCGGTGTTGAGAGACTATATCCACATCAAAAGTTCTGGTCGGTTGATTAAAGAATTTAAAAGTGCGCACAAAGGATTAATGGTAACGAAAAAAACGATTGCTCGGGAGGAGTTGGAAGCGTTTGCTGAATTTATCATTACGCAAAAGTTTTTTGAATTTGAGCGGATGTATGATTGTCAGGACATGCTTTGCCAAAAACGCAAGGGCAACAAACCCACTCCGATTCCGCTAAGATTAGCGGTAGCTTACGGCACTCGAAAAAAAGTAGTGACCATTAGCATCTGGGGAAAAGATCAAAATAACGTCAAGTATGTGGACTATCCCGATGCGCTCGACAACATCGTGGATGCTATCCAAAAGATGGCACACCGATTTGAGGAAGGGTAGAAAACGAATTTATCCATTTGAATAGAAGCATTGAAACGTCTTCGTAAACGCCTACTCTAGCATATGTTGTAAGGAAAATAATGTGGGAAAAGTTATTTTTTCGCTGCACCTTTCTATCCCAACGTGGGGAAATTTTCATTAACAACCTGAACGAACATTGGAAATGATGAAGTCAAATCGTAACTGCGCCCAAGGAATAATAAAATAAGATAGCAACCTAACTTACTCTACCTCAAAGCAGACCTCGCTACTACGACGAGAAATCTCAATTACCTGCCCTGAAATACTATTCTTAGCAAATGCAAATTGATAGCATTGATTTGATCCTCTCATCTCATTTTCATCAGTAAAGGAAGTAGCAAAAGGACTTGGAATAAGAAACTGAAAAATTCCATTCTTATACACTGCAATTTGATCTGCTGAAGATTTGAGGGCATCTGAGAAGTCATTGAATTTCGAACTAAATGTAATTACCACATCACTTACAAAAGCACTTTTTTGTACGAATGTAACATCAGTCACCTCAAACAATTCAATATTCTCATCCGCCACAATATTATCAAGTTTCTCTAATTCATCAAACTTTTTTGCACAACTCAATAATGTACTTACAAATAGTAGTAATAATATAGTATTTCTTGG
>JBCCJE010000560.1:0-4420 GCA_039027925.1 Bacteroidota bacterium | reverse complement strand
GTTTTCTGGAGGTAAGGATTCTATTCTTATGGTACATTTAGCCCAAAAAGCATTTTATCCTGCTCGAATTCCTTTTCCACTATTGCATGTGGATACTGGTCATAATTTTCCCGAAACCATAGCGTATAGAGATGCACTCGTGGAAAGGTTAGGTGCTAGGCTCATTGTAGGATCAGTCCAAGAAGCCATTGACAAAGGTATGGTGACCGAAGAAAAAGGTTACAACGCAAGTAGAAATGGACTCCAAACAGTAGCATTGTTAGAAGCCTTAGAAAAGGGAAAATTTGATGCGGCTCTAGGAGGTGCAAGAAGAGATGAAGAAAAGGCGCGCGCAAAAGAAAGATTCTTTTCTCACAGGGATGAATTTGGTCAATGGGATCCTAAAAATCAAAGACCCGAACTGTGGAATCTCTTTAATGCCAAGAAGCAATTTGGTGAGCATTTTCGGGTATTTCCAATCAGTAATTGGACAGAATTAGATGTATGGCAATACTTGGCTATGGAGAAGGTAGAGTTGCCTTCTTTGTACTACGCGCACAAGAGAAAAGTATTCGAACGAGACGGGACGCTCTTAGCGGATTGTGAATACATTGAGAAAAAGCCTCACGAAACAGTAAAAGAGATGATGGTGAGGTGTAGAACTATCGGCGATATGACTTGTACGGGCGTTTGGCCTTCTAACGCTACTACTACTGATGATATCATCGAGGAGGTGGCTACCACTCGTATGACCGAACGGGGAGGACGAACGGATGACAAACGTTCGGAAACTTCAATGGAAGATCGTAAGAAAAAAGGTTATTTCTAGACTTATAAAAAATTATAAAAATGGATTATCAATCTTCAGAATTATTGAGATTTACAACGGCGGGTAGTGTAGATGATGGAAAAAGTACACTAATTGGAAGAATGCTTTACGATAGTAAATCTATCTTCCAAGACCAAATGGAAGCTATTGAGGCTACTAGCTTGAGAAGGGGAGAAAAGGAAGTCAACCTCGCATTATTGACAGACGGTCTGAGGTCGGAGAGAGAGCAAGGAATTACAATTGACGTAGCTTATCGTTATTTTGCTACGCCCAAAAGAAAATTCATTATTGCAGATACTCCGGGTCATATTCAGTACACAAGAAATATGGTCACAGGTGCCTCTACTGCCAACGTAGCGTTGGTCTTAATTGATGCGAGAAATGGAGTCGTCGAACAAACTAAAAGACACGCCATCATTGCGTCATTGCTACAAATTCCACATTTGGTAGTATGCATCAATAAAATGGACTTAGTGGCTTACAATCAGCAAGCGTATGAAGATATCAAAGAAGATTTTGAAAAGTTTGCGGCAAAATTGGATGTAAAAGACGTTCACTTCATCCCAATATCCGCACTCAACGGAGATAATGTAGTCCATAGATCCGAAAGTATGGATTGGTACGAAGGCTCTACTTTGATGTATTACTTAGAAAATGTTCATATCGCTAGCGATCATAACTTCATTGATACACGGTTTCCCGTCCAATACGTTATTCGACCATATCAAGATGATTTCCACGATTACCGAGGCTATGCTGGAAGGGTTGCGGGCGGTATCATCAAGGTGGGAGATAAAGTTACGGTACTACCTTCAGGATTCACTTCTACTATTGAGAAAATTGATACTATTGAAGGAGAACTGCAAGAAGCTTTTCCTCCGCAGTCCGTCACCTTATTGCTGAAAGATGACATAGATATTAGCAGAGGGGACATGATTGTCAGAGAAAATAATCAGCCCCGTGTGGAGCAAGACTTGGAGATTATGGTTTGTTGGTTTAATGAAAAACCACTTCAGTTACGTGGGAAATACGCCTTGATGCACACCACACAGGAGGTGCGATGTATCATAAAGGAGATACGTTATAAACTAAATATTAACACTCTACATCGAGATTTGGAGAGTAAAGAAATTAGGATGAACGATATCGCACGTGTAGTCATCCGAACCACTAAGCCTCTTTTCGTGGACGCTTATCGTAAAAATAGAATCACGGGAAGTGTCATCTTCGTAGATGAAGGTACTAACGAAACGGTAGGTGCAGGAATGATAATCTAGTGTATTGCGCATAATAATTATTATGTTAAGTAATTACCCAACAGCGATAGTATTAGCTCATATAAATTTCACAAAAAACTGCGATAAAAGTTAATGAAAATTTTAAAATATCTTTTGGTAATAAGTGCCATGCTACTTGTTCATAGTGCTTTTGCGCAAATTCCTCCCGGAGCTGAAGCACAGGCAAAAGCAAGGTTAGAAAAAGTAGGAGGCACAGAAGATGAAGTACGGAAAAGGCTTATCAAAAGAGGTATTGATCCAGATAAAATTGATGACCGCAATCCTCAAGAATTGGCTGAATTACAAATAGCTCTTGAACAGATTGAAAAAGAGCTTGCAGCAGAGCAAAAGGCAAATGCAGAAGCAGTAAAGGAAGAAGTCGTAGAAGAGGCGGAAAAAGAAGTAGAAGAAAAAGTTGAAGAGAAAGTCAAAGAAGTTGCCTCTCAAACTACTAATGAGATCGTTGAATCTGTCGAAGAAGGAGCCACCATTGAGGAAGCAATCGCAGAAGAAATTTTGGAGGCAACAGAAGATGAGGAAGCACCTGCTAAAATATACGGTCAAAATGTTTTTAAGGACAAAGAGATCGTAGTTTATCGGGATGCGGATGATATCCTTGCGCCAGACTCCTACGTATTGAATACGGGAGATAAAATTGCAGTCTCTTTATGGGGCATATCCGAGTTGGATGCTGTCTATGAAATTAACAAGGAAGGTTTTATAAAACCCGACGGAATACCCCGTATTAATCTAAAAGGTCTTAGATTAGGAAAAGCCAAAGCCCTGCTCTTTACTCGTTTTTCTAATTATTATCGTTTTGGTAGAGACCAATTTGCTATAACAGTTACTTATCCTAGAACTATCACCGTAAATATAGTAGGAGAAGTAGAGAATCAAGGTAGCTTTACCTTGCCAGCTATTAATACTGCTTTCAATGCACTGGCTGCTGCGGATGGCCCTTCCTCAATTGGGAGTGTCCGAAATATCAAAATTATCAGTAAAGATGGCAAGGATAAGGACATGGATATTTATAAGTTTTTATTAAATCCAGTTACTGCCGAAGACTATTACTTAAATGACGGGGATTACATCTACGTTGGCGTAGCCGAAAAAAATATAAAGATTTCTGGTGCCATACGCAGACCTTTTATCTACGAACTCAAAGAAAATGAAAATTTGAAGGACTTGATAGCGTACGCTGGTGGACTTACTCCTAATGCTTACAGAGGAAACTTTCAAGTAAAAAGAATAATCAACGATGAAGTAAAAATTATTGATGTTGATTACCGAGCATTACTCAATTCTGATGGTGACTTTGAATTAGTTGGAGGAGACGAAATCATTATTGGTAATATTCCTACACCTTACAAAAATTTTGTTGAGATAGCTGGATCTGTGGAATATCCTGGTAAGTATGAGTTAGAAAATGGAATGACAATTTCAGATTTACTTCAAAAAGGGATAATGGCAGATGGTTCAAGAACAGACGTAGCGTATCTCCTACGTACAGATGTTGATGGCAAAACAGAATACCAGAGAATTAGCATAGAACAGCTAGATCAAAGTGCCGACAACCTACCACTACAGCCCAAAGATCGGTTAATTGTACTATCGAACAAATCTTATTTAGACAGTTACGAAATTTCCATAAGAGGTGCCGTTAGAAATCCTGATAAATTTAGATACGGTCAAGAGGATGAATTAAAGCTAGAGGATTTAGTTATTCTATCGGGCGGTCTTAAAGAAGATGCGGCTGAAATTGCCTATGTGCACCGCAAAGAGTTTGTGGGCACAGATGAGCAAGAGTACATCCAAATCAATATTCGCAATGCAGTAGAAAATCCAGATTCCGAAGATAACATTGTTCTACAGCCAAACGATATGGTAGAGGTATTTTCAATATTTGATTACAAGGAAGCGTACAAGGTTACCATATCGGGTGCTGTTCGTAGTCCTAAATCATACCCTTTTGCACCAGGCAACGAAGAACTCAGGATTGAAGATCTCGTTCTTATGTCGGGAGGATTGAAAGAAGATGCAACTAGCTTTGCCTACGTTTACAGAAAGGATTTGCAAGAAAGTAAAGAAAATACCTACATCCGCATCAATATTAAAAATGCGGTAGAAAATCCAGATTCAGGTGATAATATTATTCTCAACGCCAATGACGTAGTACAGGTTTTTTCCATATTTGACTACAAAGAAGAATACAGTGTATCCATTGCGGGAGCAGTAAGAAACCCATCAACAAGACCTTTTGATCCCTCTAGAAATTTGAAAATAGAGGATTTGGTGATCTTATCGGGTGGATTAAAAGTTGATGCTGCTGATTTTG
>JBCCJE010000559.1:0-4421 GCA_039027925.1 Bacteroidota bacterium | reverse complement strand
GCACATCTTAAACGCCGAGGAAACGATCCAAGAAAAAAAGGATGCGCTCTACTCGTTCTACCGCAGCCGCCCCTTTTTGATAATTATAATAGGCTTTGGAAAATGATTTGGCAGGATCAATGACGTAGTAGAATGCCATTAGAAAAGCAAAAAAGCTATCCGCTCCAATTGCCCCGCTAAATACTTGTTTGGAGCCATACCAAAGCAAAACAGCGACGACTGCTATGCCTAAAAATTCAGTCAGAGGAGAAGATAAATCTCTCCGCCATAATAAATAAGTGAGCGTTCTTTTATAGTCGTCATTTTCTTTTTTGAACTTAGTCGCTTGATAATTTTCAGCATTGAATCCCTTGATGATTCTGAGTCCAGAAAGCCCTTCCTCCACAATGGAAACTAAGCTACCTAGTTTTTCCTGAACTTTTGACGATTTCTTTTTTAAGGTTTTTCCAATACCTCCAATGATGATAGCGGTAAAAATAATCAGTACAAAAACAAACAACGTCAGCGCAGGACTCAAATAAATCATCAATCCCAAACAGCCCAACATGATCAATGGCTCACGGAAAAATGCTTCCAAAACATTCAGAATACTCCACTCAATTTCCATCACGTCGGTAGTGATCCTCGACATCAAATCGCCTTTTCTTTCCTCCGAAAAATAGGAAAGTGGGAGTACCATCATTTTGGAAAATAATTGTTGACGAACATCTCTAACAATTCCATTACGTACTGGTGCCATAAAAAACAAAGAAAGGTAGCGGAAGATATTTTTTAACAAGAAAAGTATAACAATAAAAACACAAATGTAAGCCAACGCGGTTTCTTTACTCTCGGTGTGCATGATATTAGAGAACCAATACTTGGCATAATCAATCATCCCCGCAGGACTCCAAGACCATTGTGGTTGTTCGATAACGGGAGCTTCGAGATCAAACAGAATTTGTAAAAACGGAATAATAGCAGGAATACTGACTACGGTGAAAAGTGCCATCAGTACGTTGCAGAGGATGTTGAGCATTACATTTCGGCGGTAGGGTAGGAGGTAACGGAGGAGTTTGCGTAGCATTTGTGTTTATGATTATGGATTCAAGATTATGGATTAAGGATTCAAGATTTGCCGAAATCTATACTCCATGATCCATAATCCATAATCAAATAAAGTTATTTCCCAATCTTACGATATTCGGAGGCATTGGCAGCATCTACCCTTACCATGATTTTGAAGAACTGATCCTTTTGGATTTTATCCCCCAGCTTCATGATCTCGATCAGTTCCCCCCGCTTGCTGTTCGAAAACATTTGTAGGATCATCGAGTTAGGATAATTTCTATTTACCTGTTGGATGGTTTTCGTCACCTCTAGCAGTTTAGCTCTACTCGCCGCCGCATCCTCATGCATCAAGTCCAATGCTTCCCGATGGTATTGGTACATTGCCATCCGATAATCTCTGACTCGAGGGCTTGTCAAATTTTCCACGATCCAATATCTATTTCTGTTACCGTCCAATTGTCTCCACCCAGGAAAACGACCTACAACACTTTGTGGAATATTACTAATGATCTCTTGGGCATTTTGGAAGAAAAGATCCCCACCAAATGGAGAAAAAGAATCGTAGTCCATTCCCAAGATGATGTTTGCGTAAAAGCCAAGAATCGAACTCAGATTATCTTGAAACAGGTTCTTACTAAAAACGATAGGCTGATATTGTTCGTAATCAAAAACTACATCTTTATCTACGTGATTGAGTAAAGGCGTTTCTTCGTTACTTCCGAAGATGGGACGAGTAGATTGAATAGCTAAATCTGCTCGGAAAGTAGTCAAAGAAACCTCTTCGGTTATGGTAAGTTGGATTTTACACTTGATTCTTTCTTCGGGCTCGTACACATCATCTGTCCATTTTCGACTATTTAAAAATTCTTGAATTTGAGTTTCCAAATCATCAAAAACTGCTTTGGCTACGTTTTGAATCTTTGGGGTATTGACCGTCACATCAAATAATAATTCTTGTGCCATTGAAATTTGGCAAAAACATAAAGCAAGTGTAAAAAGGAGAATTTTTTTCATCTTAATCTATTTTTGGATAGCTTTGATTAATCAATTCAGCGACTTCATCTACAATATCAACAGCAACTTGTCGCTTAGTTTTTAACTCAAAATTTTTGATCTTATTGTCTTTTCCCACAACGGTTATTTTATTGGTATCCACCGCAAATCCAGCACCTTTATCTCGTAAGGAATTTAGAACGATGAAATCAAAATTTTTCCTTTCCAGTTTTCCCTTGGCGTTTTCCAGTTCGTCATTGGTCTCTAGTGCAAAACCAACGAGTAACTGATCCTTACGTTTTTGTTTGCCGAGGGTGGCAGCTATGTCGTTCGTTCTTTCTAGTTCAATGATCAGATGGTTTCCTTTCTTTTTTATTTTTTGATCTGCGACCGTAGTCGGACGATAATCTGCAACTGCCGCTGCGAGAACAGCGATGTCTGATTTTTCGAAATGCTTTTGGGCGGCTTGGTACATGGACGCAGCGTCAGTCACTCTAACGAGTTCGATATTTGGATGGGAAATACTTAACGCAGAGGGACCAAGGATCAGCTTGACCTGCGCTCCTCTTGCTGCCAGTTCTTCCGCAATGGCTACGCCCATTTTTCCAGTAGAACGATTGCCGATAAAACGAACAGGATCAATAGCTTCGTAGGTAGGGCCAGCCGTCACCATTGCTTGTTTGCCTTGAAGGTCATTTTTTTTATGGAAAAAATCAGCTAGAACTTTTACAATATTTTCGGGTTCAGCCATTCTGCCGTTGCCGATCAATCCACTCGCCAATTCGCCGCTTTCTACGTCAATCAGGTGATTACCGTAGGACTGTAGTTTTTGAACATTGCTTACCGTCGAAGGATGTGTCCACATATCCAAGTCCATTGCTGGTGCAAAAAATACGGGACACCTGGCGGAAAGGTAAGTGGCTACGATAACATTGTCCGCAATGCCGTTGGCGAGCTTTGCTAAGGTGGTAGCCGTAGCGGGCGCAATAATCATGGCATCGGCCCATAGTCCCATTTCTACGTGGTTGTTCCAACTTTCTTCGGAACTTACTTGAGTATGTACTGGATTTTTTGAAAGCGTAGATAAGGTAAGTGGAGTGATGAACTGGGTAGCGGCCGCTGTCATTAAGATTTGAACTTCCGCCCCCGACTTAATCAGCAGGCGCGTGAGAAATGCTGCTTTGTAGGCGGCGATGCTGCCAGAGATACCCAATATGATTTTTTTCCCAAACATTATGTAATGAATAATGAACAGTTAATAATGAATAGTTAATAATTAATAATTACCAGAAATGATATACTGATGAGCTATGCCTTGTTGTAGCATTATTAATTGTTAATTATCAATTATTCATTATCAATTACTTGGGAGTTTTGTAGCGGTGAGCCACTTCGTTGTTCATGTACTCATCAGCGGCAATCAATACGGGATTGGGCAAACGCTCGTAAAACTTAGAGATTTCGATTTGCTCTTTGTTTTCGTGAATCTCTTCAATCGTATCTGAGTTCACGGCAAATTCCTCTAGCTTGTTCGTCAATTCTTGTTTTAAATCCACGGATACTTGCGTAGCTCTTTTGCTGATGATGGCTAACGCTTCGTAGATGCTCGAAGAATTGCCAATGAAATCTTTGATAGATCTTGCCTGAATATTAGCTTCGAGTCCTTGCACTTTGGATTTGATATCTGTCATCTTTTAATTCTTTTAACTTATTATTTGAGTTTTTGTACATCGAATCAGCCTCCTTACGGTAGCGGCTGGTCGGATATTTATTTATAAAGCTATCGTAGTACTCTATGGTATTTTGGTATCGTTCGCCTTGTTTGCTAAGAATGCTGTTTTCGGCTAGCAGGAAATTTCCCTTCAAAATCAAAAATCGCACTTTCTCCGCATCGGGTGATTCTGGAAAATCCTTCAACAAGTTTTCGAAGGACTGCGTAGCCGCCTGATACTCTCTGAGGTTGTAGTAGAGTTCTCCTTCGGCAAATGCCTTTTTCTCCAACTTCCTTCTCATTTCGTCAATCAAATCATTGCATTGCGCGACTCGCTCGCTAGTCGGGTAAGTATTCACAAACAACTGAAACTGGTCAATCGCCTTAGCGGAATACGTTTGGTCAAGGCGGTAGCTAGGTGATAGTTGATAATTGGAGTAAGCAGCCATAAAATCCGCTTCTTCTCGGAAAGAACTATTGGGAAAAGTGGAGGCAAAATTTCCGAAATAATAGGAGGCCATCACGTACCTTCGTAAGTGATAATGGGTGTAGGAGTAGTAGAAATATACCTTTTCTGCTTCTATTTTTCCACGTAAGTTGTTGATAATTAATTCAAACAAACCTTGGGCTTTGGTGTATTCCTCTTCTTCGTAATATTCAAAGCCTT
>JBCCJE010000558.1:0-4432 GCA_039027925.1 Bacteroidota bacterium | reverse complement strand
TAGCAATCGCTGCTTCGCTTCAATCTTACCTCGGAAATCCTACCTCGTTTAATAATCTCGAATATACTTCCTACAATAATTATATCATTTTCAAGCAGTCTTTTTTTCATCTAGTAGAAGGAAAGGACTTGTACGTTTTGTATCCAGCGGAGCATTGGGATTTATATAAATACTCGCCTACGTTCGCTTTGTTGATGGCGCCCATGGCGATCCTTCCCGATTGGTTGGGGCTGTCTTTTTGGAACTTAGCCAACGCCTTAGTTTTATTTTTTTCTGTAAAAAAACTAAGACTACCCGTAGGTTTTAAAAAAGTAGAAACACTACTTTTTATTCTGTTATTTATCGCCGTGGAGCTAATGACCGCTCTTCAAAATGAACAATCCAATGCGCTGATTGCGGGGTTAATTATTTTTGCATTTGTTTTGTTAGAAAAAGAAAAAATCTGGTTGGGGACGTTGTGCATCGCTTTGACCTTTTACATCAAGATATTTGGAATCGTTGCCTTTGCGTTATTTTTAGTTTTTCCCAAAAAAAGAAAATTCATATTAAGTGCCGTGGTGTGGATGATTGTCTTGGGCACATTGCCCGTATTCGTAGTCGGGGTGGAACAATTCCAATTTTTGTATCAAAGTTGGTGGCAAATGCTCGGTGCAGACCATGCAGCTTCGGATGGTCTCTCGGTGATGGGTTGGTTAAAATCTTGGTTCGGACTTGACATTTCCAAAAATGTAATCGTATTGTTAGGAGTTGCGTTGTTTTGCTTACCCTTAGTCAAAATTAAAAACTACCCTGACTACGATTTTCGTTGGCGATTGCTAGTTTCTATTTTGATTTGGGTGGTTATTTTTAATCACAAGGCAGAGTCGCCAACTTTTGTCATTGCGATGAGTGGGGTAGGGATTTGTTATTTTTTTAGCGCAAAAAATCAAATGAATTTGGTCTTAGCGATTTTAGCTTTTGTGTTTACTTCTCTTTCGCCTACTGATTTGTTTCCTCAATTTTTGCGAGTAGAGTTGGTGAATCCCTACGTGCTGAAGGCCGTACCTTGTATTTTGATTTGGGGAAAAATTATTTGGGAGATGTGGGTGATGAAGCCCCATTTATCAAAGCCTGCCGAACAGTTGAAATGAATTAAGAGTATATCTAACTTTTATAACAATAGGATTACACGCCATCAGAGTAGGGTAAACGAATCCTTCGGATAGTTTGAAATATGAATAAAAGACAATAGAAAAGAAGCGCAAAGTAGGTACCGAGTTGTATGAAAATCTTAATATTTTAGTCCACTCCGAAAAGTATTTTGATGAAGTTCCAATTTTTGAATTGGTAGTTCTACTCTTGAATTTCCCATTTCCCAGAATCATTCTGCGTGATTTTTATTTTTTTCGGTCTATCGGTATTATTGTAAGTAGTAGGCACCATCGTAACTTCAACGGTCTTGTTATCAACCCAAATCGGCGTATGCGGCTCAAAAGACGCTTCAACTTCCTCTTCAAAAACTTTCGCAAAGCGACCATCAGGATAGCCATAAACCTCGATACCGTTGAACTCAAAGCCCGCCTCGGCATCTGCGTTGGTGGTGACAATGTGTTTAAAATCAGCAGATGGTTTAGGAAAGCCTTGGATGATGGTTTCCTTGCCAGATTTGTCATTGATCAAAGAGTAGTTGCCGCCCTCGTGGTAGATATTATCAATGACAAAAAAACCTAGCTGCGGAATGTAGTGAGAATATACTCTGACAAAATAGCTATCAACACCCATTGGCGTTGTATCATTTTTTAGCACCATTTGCTCTCCCGTGAGCAAAGCCAGGGTAAGTGTCATCTCGTCCTGTTGTACTCTTTTCTTATCTTTTTTTAACTGTGCCTTTTGCACCTTTTCTGTACAACTTTCGCCTTCCGTATATTTTCCATCTTTTATCAATGCGAAGCAAGCATCGTAGGGACTTGGATTCATATCCACCACGGGTTCGTAAAATTTTACCGCACCACCAAAAACCCAACCTTCTTTGCCGTCTTCGGTTTTTATTTTTAACCAAGGCTCATCGTAGAGTGAACCTCGTAAATTAATTTTTTCTTTAAAATCGGTTTTCTCATTGAGGTAAGTAAAAGAAGTGCCCTCTTTGACCTCATCAATGATTTCGCTTTTAGTAGAAGGCTGTGCTCTGATGCGCAGCTTGTCCACCCAAGCGTAAAGGATTGTTTTAGTTTTTTCTTTTACGGGTTTTTCCGTAACTTCATTAGCTACATGATCAGTATTTATGGTTTGCTCGCTTTCGGGGGAGTTTGTATTTTTACAGGAAAATAAAATACCGACGATAGTTAAGAAAACGATAATTAAGATATTTCTCATCATTGAAAATATTTTTTAATACGTTAATCAAGCCCAAGTTCCGTACATTTCTGCACCTGTAGGAATGCGTTTGTTGGGGATTAGGCAATAAATAAGGATAGGTTATTTATTGCCTAATCCTCTGGCAAAACTCCATCCCAAATATCAATTTTTACAAAATTAAAAATTTTATAATCCTTCACTAGGACGTACCCTACAATACAAAAATAACTTACGCCATGAAAAAATCGAATGCTTTATTATTATTCGTAACCATCTGCCTACAATTCGCCTGTGGGCAATCCCGAAATGCCGATCAAGACTGGGTGGTCTTGCGCTACATTGAGCGGTACGAGGAAGTTGCAAAAGAGGAAATGATCAGAGTAGGCATACCTGCCAGCATCAAGTTGGGGCAGGCTATCTTGGAAAGCAACGCCGGAAGAAGCGAACTCGCCCGAAAAGCTAATAACCATTTTGGGCTGAAATGTGGTAGCACTTGGGACGGTGAAACTTACGGCTACGAGGATGATGATTACGACGAATTTGGAAACTTGATAGAGTCTTGCTTTCGAAAATTTGATAGTGGAAAACGTTCTTTTTACGGTCATTCCGAGTTTTTACAAAAAGCACGCTACCGATTTTTATTCACAGATTTGAACCCTAGGGATTTTGAATCATGGGCACACGGGCTAAAAACGGCAGGGTACGCCACCAATCCGAGGTACGCTACGCTCTTGATTGGAGTCATTAGGAGATACGAACTTTTTCGATACGACAAAGAAGCATTGGATGGCGATACGGGATTGGGCAATGATCCCATTATTCCGATTGCGACCATTGGAACCATCAGTAGAAATAATGACCTACGGATGGTCTTCGCAGCTCAGGATCAGACGCCTGCGCAGATCGCGGGATTGTATCGGGTGAAGTTGAAATGTTTATTGAAATACAACGAAAAATTAGGGGATGGCTCCACTCGACTGACACAGGGGCAAAAAGTGTACTTGCAGAAAAAAAGGAGAAACTGGCGAGGGCGAGAAAAATACCATTTTGTCTCCGAGGGCGAAACCATGTACCAAATAGCACAGAAGTACGGGCTTCGGCTGAGTAAATTGTACCGAAAGAATAGAATGGAAAAAGGTACTCAACCCGCCATAGGTGAAAAATTAAAAATAAGAGGGTGGAGGATTCGCTCCGGAAGAACCCCTAAACTCCGGAATGCCGTGGAGGATAAATTTGGTAATGAGGTGATCGCCGCAAAAGGAGATAACGAAGATGAGGAAAACGAATATTTATTTGAAGAAGACGAAAAGGAACTTTTTCATTTGGTAGAGAAGGGAGATACTTTGTACAGTTTGGCACTGCGCTACGACATTACCGTAGAGTATTTGAAAAAGATGAATGACATGACGGAGAATACCATCAGCGTAGGGCAAAGATTAAAAGTGAAATAGATTTCAGTTTCCAAAAGATAGTTCTAATTTTAAGCCGCCATGATGATTGCAATTGTGGCGGCTTTTCTAATGCTGGAATGCCCGTCCCGAAACTTTGGGGATGAAAATTTTTTAAAGAAAATAAAATTACCGATGATGAAAAAAACGATACTTGCTCTTATAGTTTTTATTTTTTTAGTCGAAATTTCATTTGCTCAAAGCAGGGCTTATACTGCAAAAGGAGGTTTGACCGTTGGCGTGCAGCAGTGGGAAGGAGTCGAGAGGGATCCATTGTGGTCTTACCACGGTGCGCTTTCTATGGAGTCCACGCCCGAGTACGGTGTAGGTGGTGCTTTTGCGCAGTTGGGCTACCACGTCAAGGGGAGTGCTTGGCGCAATACCCGCTTCACTAGTCCTACGGGGGGCATTACCTTTTCGTCCGAAAGATTTGAATACCAAAATTTATCCTTGTTGCTCGGATTTAAGAAAGGATTTTCGGAGTTGAATTTGGGTACTGCCTACTACCTCTTTGGCATCAGAGGCGAATACACACTAGGAACAAATCTGGATGAGTACGAAGATTTTAATAACCTCTCGGGACAACCCATTTATCCTTTTGAGGAAGCAGTCAGAAGATGGAATTATGGAATAACCGTCGGAACGGGGCT
>JBCCJE010000557.1:0-4447 GCA_039027925.1 Bacteroidota bacterium | reverse complement strand
TTTGTGTGAATACTAAATCTTACGACCTTTTCTTTTTTTCGGTCTAGTCTTTATTCAAAAATTGCACGGACTATTGGTGTTTTGAAGTTATGGGAAAAGTGTTTTTGTTGGTTTGTATCAGGGAGTTTAGACGAACGGGGTCGGTACTACGTACCTCTAGTGGTATTGCAATTGGCAATTTTCTACAAACTGCGTCGGCCTTATAGGCCTAATTCGACTGCAAAGCTCTTAAAGGTCTGGAAGACCGACTCCGTTTGTAGAAAAACAGTATCGTTCATCAGCGAAAAGTACGTAGTACCGACCTCGTTTGTCAAAATTGAACTGATCACTAATAAAGAAATATCCAAACTCAAAAACTTTGTACACCCCTAATTTTCAATTAAAAATACTTATTAAATTCTTCATTTAACGATTTTTTCCTTCAAGCCATCTTTTCTTTCCTTGGATACTTAAAAATTGGGAATGAATGGAAAAATGTGGTCTTTTTTTTATTCGTTCCCCAAAGGCTTGCTTCCGATACTTTTTCAAATTGACTCGTGGAATATCTTTTTATCCGTGAAGATGACCTTTTTACTTTGGAGTAAATAATCAATTTATTCATCTATTTAAAACTTTCAAAAACATGAAAAAGATAATGAGTATTTCAATGTTGCTAATCTGCACCCTATGTATTTTTACAGCTTGCCAAAAGGAGACCATGGAAGAAGGGACTGATAATTTGCAAACGGCAACTCGGGCTTCTGAAGACTCCATGAACAAAAATTCAGATAATAAAAGTTTAGTAGTACTGAGTGCGCCATCCGTTTACAATAATTACTACGCTTCGATATTTGACGACATTATTGAATATCAGGCCAATTTTGCCAACTTAGTAAGTGGCAACGATGAGGTAGTCATATTAGCGGATGCAGCTACGCTACCTTACTTTGATGGAAAAGTACCCGCAAGTATGTTGTTGGAGGCGGATATTGAAGATATTTGGATTCGTGATTTTGCTCCCGTACATCCTACCAAACAAGTAAAATTCAACTATCTACCTTACTTTCAATCTGCGTCCACCTCTAATTTTATTGATAATAGTTTTGAGGATTGGTTTTACGCAGCGGGACTGAGCTACGGAAAAAAATCTAACCTGATATTAGATGGTGGCAACGTAGTGGATAATGGTAAAAATAAAGTAATCGTTACCGATAGATTTTTGTGGGATAATCCACAACTGACGAAAAATGCGGCAAAGAAAAAACTAAAGAAATTACTCGGTGTAAAGCAGGTAGCGATCATTCCTGAATTTCCGGGTGACGCAACGGGACATGCCGACGGAATGGTCATGTGGGCGAGTAGTAATAAAATTTTACTACACGAGTTACCTAATTCTATTCGCAAGAAAACGATTAAAGAGTTAAAGAAGTCTTTCCCGGGAGTGAAGATCGTAGAAGTGCCTGATTATTATGAAGATGAAACTTGGCAAGGGTTTTCTTCGGCTTGTAATATCTTTGTTAATTCGCTAGTTACTGACGATTTTATTTACATGCCTACCTTCGATTCTCCGTACGATACTGAAATGATTGACCTATTCGAAGCACATACCAACAAAACTGTCATTCCAGTTCCAGCTGAAAGTGTTTGTTTTATGGGTGGAAGTGTAAGGTGCCTTAGCTGGCAAATGAAAGGAAGTAATGCCAATATTATTTTGAATCTGGCGGAAGGGAATTAGTAATCAGCCAAGTTTAATCGCTTTAGGATCGTGCCTACCTTAATAGTAGGCAGTAATACAAATTACCCCAAAGTGATTTAAAATGTTCATCAAAATTAGATCTAAATTTTGCGGAGAAAATCCTTCGCACCTCTGCGTTCTATGTTGCCCCTATTGGTTTGTCCCCGAATCCAAATGAATTCGGACACTAGGCGCAAAGGATTTTCTTTCAGAAAATATCCAGAGATTTCAAATTCTTAAAAAAGAAGTTCACACAAAATAAACAAGCACCTCTGATTTATGGTAAGTATATGTATAAATGCCAATAGGAGCAACCAACAAACTTTTACAACCGCAAAAAATAACTATTTTTGGGAATGGATGGAACAAAAAGAAAAAATATCACAACGGGACTTTTGGTAGAAATTGTACAAAAGCATCACCAACGAACGGGCGAACTAACCGAAGGTTTTGTCAAAAGAATTTTAACGAATGCAGCGAGTCATCCTCACGGTATCAAAGTGATGTTGCAAACTGGCGAAGTGGGGCGTGTAAAAAATATTATTGAGGACTGACTTCGTTGGGGCTACTCCGCAATGATGAATTAGAAGGTGCTGTTGAATGATTCACGATGTGTTCTACGATGGTTGCCGAATCGTTGAATACCGTTCCTAGGATACCCCCCAATTTATAATTATCAAAACCAATAAAATAAAGTCCTTGATGCTCATTGGTTCCAATTGGAGATCGGGGGCATCCGTTTTTATCTAACAATACTTTTACATTTTTTAAAAAATCGGCAAGCTGAGGTCGGTAGCCCGTTGCCAAAACGACAGCATCGAATGCTCTCCGTTCTCCGCCTTTCAGAACAACGCCATCTTCGTAAAATTTTTCAATATCACCCACTACTTTGATTTTTCCTTGCTTGATATGCTTGGCTGTGCCCAAATCAATTACTGGTGTTTTCCCGGTTTTTTTCAATTGAACAACGGGATGAACGGTGGACATCGGAACACCATATTTTGATAGATCACCAATGACCGCTTTCCTGATTTGAGTACCCAACCAATTGCCGATGCCAAAGGGGATTTTATCCAACATTTTGGCGGTTCGCTGTACGGGTCTTCCGTTGACATCTCGTGGCACGATAGTGATAGGACTCCTTACCGCAATGGTCACATCAATATTATTTTCACTAAAATCCAAAGCCAACTCTGCTCCTGTATTCCCCATCCCAATGATTAAAACTCTTTGATTTTCAAAGGGTTGTACATTTTTATATTTTCTACTATGAATAATCTTCCCTTTGTACGAATCCTGCCCTTCCCACTTGGGTACACGGGGAACACGATTGACTCCCGTGGCTACGATGACGCGCTCGGCGACGAATGACTTGCCATCTTTAGTTGATACTATCCAGTTGTTATCTGCGGATTGGATGGAGGTGACTGCTACCTCGAAGTGAGGTTGAATGTCAAATTGCTTTGCGTAATTTTCGTAATATTTCACCAAATCCAAACGGGCTACGTAGGTAGGATAATTTTCGGGAAAAGGTAGGTGAGGCAGGTGAGATAATTCCTTAACCGTATGCAAAAGTAACCGATCATAATGCTCGTGCCAACGCACGGCAATCTTATTCGATTGTTCAAGTATTTCAAAATCAACGCCACGTTGGCGCATCCTTCCTGCTACCGCTAGTCCCGCCGGCCCAGCCCCAATGATTAGATTTTTGACTTTTTGTTTTAGCATATTTTCTATTTGTAATTGTTTTGTTTTTAAAAAAATAATTGATTCAGGTATGACGATTATTCCTTTTTTTCTATTTGACAAAATACTAATAATTATTGAGGATTGAGGTATGAACGCTCCGAGCCATTTGTTGGCATTGGGGCATCTTCTCTATTCAAGTCCTTTGACTACATCGTAGAAGTTTGTAACTTGCGCCAACCAATCCCCCCTCGAAAATGTAATCTACCAATATTTGATTTCGTTTATTCAATGTTTTTTATTTTAAAAATTTAAAAATACTACTATGAAATATTTTGCACTTTGTGTGAGCCTGCTTTTCGTTATGTCTTCTGTTCAGGCTCAGTTTAATCCAACCAAAGATGGCCTCATGATCCTAGTAAGCGATGGAACCGATAAAGCTAAGAATAGCGAGATCGTTTCTCCTAAAGGTATTCCCGACTCGTACGATCAAATCAGTAGAAGACGTGGTGGATCGGCATCAGCCAAAGGCAGCCAAAAAGATCAATTGAGATTCACTGACCCCATCCGAGAGTTGGGTATGAAAAATTGTATCCAAGCCGCCGCTTTTTTGAAAAGACCACAGTACGGTAAAAAAGGATTTATGCTGATCTTCTCCATCAACGATGCTATCGGCGGACAACAGGCTACCATCGAGATGGATGGTAAAACTTACAAAGGGGTTTACCGACTAGTTAAACAAAAAACGTCTTCCGACGAAAAAATACCAGAAGGCATGACCAACTATAAAATTGAGGGGAAATTCTTCTTACTCGGTATTTCGTAAAATCAAGATGTGGATAAATCTTTTTTTCAAAAAAAAATTTCCGAAAAAGGAAAGGCATCCGAAAATCAACCTATTGATTATCAAGCAATTAACAATTGTTGGTAACTTTTGTGAAAAACGTGTTGAGAACAAAACTTGCAAAAGTAAACCCAATGAATGTATCTTTGATTTACCAGAAAACAAAAAATAGTTCTTTTAAATATTAAAAAGTTAATATTTTA
>JBCCJE010000556.1:0-4450 GCA_039027925.1 Bacteroidota bacterium | reverse complement strand
GGTTGATCCTGATACCTACAAATCAATAGTGGAAAGAGGAGAGGCAACCGTAAATTCCAGCAAAGCGCAAGAAGCCAATTCCAAGTCGGGCGTAGCCAGAGCCAAGGCTCAAATGATTCAAGCGGAAGCACAATTGGAACAGATCAAAGCCCAACTAGAAAACCAACAAATCATTCATACTCGCAATATTTCCCTACACAAGGAAGGTGTCATTTCCCAAGCGGACTTTGACAATTCAGAAGCTACGCTCAACCAACTGAAAGCCAATATGCGATCAAGTGAGGCCAATGTGAAAACCGCCGAAGCCAACGTGGAGTCGGCCGTTCAGAGTCTGCGGGCTTCTGAATTTAGTGTAAAAAGTGCGCAGGCCAGTCTGAAAGAAATGCGAACAAACCTGAGACGAACAGCTATCTACGCACCGATGGGAGGCATCATCTCTATACTCAACGTCGAGTTGGGTGAGCAGGTAGTCGGTTCTGTCCAAATGACCGGAACTGAGATCATGCGAGTAGCCAATTTAAACGCAATGGAGGTACAAGTGGACGTTAGTGAAAATGATGTGCTTCGGGTTGCGCTGGGAGATCAGGTAGATATTGAAGTAGATGCTTACTTGGACAGAAAGTTTCAGGGCAAGGTGACAGAGATCGCTAGTTCGGCGAGCAACGCAACGTCGGTTCACTCTACATCTTTGAACTCCGACGACGTCACCAACTTTGTAGTAAAAATTAGGATTGATGCTTCCTCGTACCAAGACCTCATCAAGGCGGGAAGAACTTTTCCTTTCCGACCGGGTATGTCTGCTTCCGTGGACATCAATACCGACACCCAGATAGATGTACTGAGCGTCCCTATCCAATCCGTGACGACCAGAGAGGAAGAGAACAATGAGAAAAAAGACACCGACACGATTCGAGAAGTCGTATTTGTAATGCAATCTGATTCTGTAAAATTAGTAGATGTACAAACTGGTATTCAAGACGATGAGTACATCCAGATTTTGTCGGGGTTGGACGCAGGAGTCGAAGTGGTCTCTGGTCCCTATTCTGCCATCTCCCGAAAATTGGAACACGGAGCTAAGGTGAGAAAAGAGGACGAGGGGGATGAAAAGAAAAAGGACTTAAAAACAGCGAGTAAGTAATTGAAGATAAAGCGTTAATAGTTTTTTACAATTGTTAATTATTCATTCCTAATTCTTCATTAATAAAAATGGGTGGATTAATTATTTTTATTAAAAATATTGAAAAGGGAAAAGTCAAGACCCGCTTGGCTGCCACAGTGGGAGATGATCGAGCGTTGGAAATTTATAAAACCCTTTTGGCACATACTCGAAAAGTTACTACTGCTGTTGACGCAGAGCGATTTTTATTTTACAGTTCATTTATTGAAAAAAAGGACGAATGGTCGGAAGATTTTTTTATTAAAAAAATACAACGTGGAGACGATCTTGGAGCTAGAATGGTCAACGCATTCTCGGAAGTTTTAAAGAAACAAGACAAGGTAGTTATCATCGGTAGCGATTGTATTTCTCTGACTCCCAAAATTTTGCAGATGGCTTTTGAAAAATTAGACGAAGTGCCTTTTGTGATTGGGCCTACGTTTGATGGCGGTTATTACCTGCTAGGGATGAATCGCCTAGAGACTTCTCTTTTTGAAAATATGGAATGGAGTACAGCGTCGGTCTTTCCAACTACCATCCAACGGATTGAGGCTCTAGGGGAAAAATATTTTTCGTTGCCCCAATTATCTGATATTGACTACGAGGAGGATTGGGTGAAGTATGGGAAAGGGTGAAGATGATGGATTGTGGATTAAAGATTAAAAATTATGGATGACTTGTCACGATTCTCCTGTGAACTCGGTGAAATCACAATAAATCTGTATTAATAAAATGTGTGTGAGACAACATCAATAATCGAAAATCCTCTTCCCTCCAAAAAAAAACTCCGAATCTTTGGCTAACCAAAATTCGGAGTCCTTATTCACTTAGGAATGGTACATTAATAAATTTACATTTTATGCGCAGTTATTTTTTCTTTGTGCAAGGCGAAAAACGTAGGCGATGCGGGGCATCCTGTGCTTGCTTGATGCCAGAGCATCAAAGGCTTTTCAACGCAGCAGAAAGGAAAAAGAACAAGTAGAAAATGTAAAGTTATTATTGAACCATTCCTTACATTGTCTAGCCCAATTCCCTAGGCTTTAGAACAGTCATCTCTCTTCCCGCCTCTCTACCCTAGGTTTCGGGACTATCATCTTTCCTCTCACTTCTTCACAAAATCAACTAGGCAGGAACAGGATGAGTAACCACTCCATTTTCAATCGTAATGGTCTCCCCGTTGAATTTAGTGATAGACATGGACGCTTTCTCTAGTGGATTGTACGTCACACTCTGCTCACATAATAGTCCGAGCGCAATTTCCTCTCCCATTTTGATAGAGTCTTCGTAGTCCGAGAAGTAGTGTACACCAGCCCAGTTTCTTCCGATGGAAATGTTAGCTGCAAGTTTGTTCAACTCACCTCCCACAGTTAGTCCTTCACCGGGAAACAACGAAACAGTCGTTAGTTTTTGACCGTTGGCCTCTGGAACAAATGCAAAGTTTCCAGCATTGTCGGAGATGGAGAATGCTTCTCCATCACTAGAAATATTCAAAAACTTATTTTCGTCGAAGAAAGCCTTCAGAATGGTCACACAAGCACCAGCAACGGTGGCGTGTCCCGCTCCGTAGGCAGGGTGCATGGGGCTACCTTCGCAGAATGCCATGGGCAGCAACATGTTTTTTCCGCCGTCAGCAAAGGTTCTGATCTCATCCGTAAGTGTCTTGTTATGAATAGGACTACCTACGTCAAGTCGGTTGTACATTTTTTCAAATTCATCGGTACAGGCCTCTTTGATAGCCATTCGTCTTTCTATTCTTCCTGCCAATGCTTCTGGTCGTAATCTTCGGTGAACATTAAATTTCTGATACCGAACTGCTTTGAGCGCACGGGTAGCTACCTCCGTAACTAGAGATAAAATATGAGGCCCTCCGTAGTGTGCAAACCCCTGCTGACGATCATCAGCATCAGCAGCCTGAAAAGGAATGCCGGGATCAAAAGGTGCTCCGAGAGACAACAACAATAGACAAGCATTCAAGTAGGCTTGGTACAAGGCATCGTAGTGAACGTAGGTAGCCAAGTCTCTACCCGTAGTGATAAATCTTCTTCCTGTCTGCTTATTAGTCGTCTTTTCGTATCCTTCTAGCCCCCTCAAGTCTGCGCCATTTTGTACGTCCAACCACTCTTCCCACGTCGTCATGTAGTTCACATTTTTGAGTGCCGTTCTTACTTTTTGGCTCAGGGTCTGAGCACCGTAGTTGATCTGCCCGTGCAGAGGAGAAAATTCAGGATCGCCATTTGCTCGCTGTCCTCTACCAGTATCACCAGCTAGAAGAAACTGAGAAATATAAGGCCCTACGTGGTCTCCGTCGGTGATACCCCTAAAGATGGTATTTCGCATCAGAGGACGATTGCCCGTTCGTTGATTTTGGTCGAAGTAAGGTAATTTATTCAAGAGATCAACGAAGGTTTCTACTCGTGCGGAATCTGCTGCTTGGTTGACATTGTTGGTCCAAAAAGTAGATAGAGGAATATCTCGAAGGATAGCTTGTGCGTACACCTCAGCCATTTCGGCATCTAGTTCCTCGCTCCCGAGGGCAGGTGCTTTGGGCATCGTAACTGCTTGTGCGTCAGGCCCTTGCAGATCAAAAGTAAGTCCTGCGCCCGCACTTTCCCACGCTCTTACGGTAGCTTTAGCATTTTGTGCTTTGGCAGAATGCCAATTGTAAACTGGCTCACCATCTATAACAGTTAATACATCTAGTCCCAAGGGTACTAGCTTAAAATCTTCGGGATCGCCCGTATCAATAGCATCTGCTAATTGCTCGAAGTCCTCTGGATTTTCGATGAGTCCTGTGTTCTCATCGTGTTTTAATCCTTTCGTAAAACTCATGGGGAAGTTTTTCTTATCGGGATCTACGGTAAACTTGGATTCGTCTCCATTGGCTTCGTGGGTTACGGGTGGAAGGCTGCTTGAAATGGTAGCTGCTTCTACTCTTTTTGCAAAAGCTAAATCTTTTCTAGTCATGATTAAAATAAATTTTAATGGTTACCTACTCTATTCAATATTAGGCTTTTCGGTAATCGCCTATTTGGATAGCAAGCAAGGAGGTGCAGGGCGATCCCTGTACCAGATCACTTCAAAATTTGCTAGTAAAGTGCCTTGCTAAAAAAGAGATCAATTGATTTTCTTGAAATCTCTTTTGTTAGGGTTTTTACTGGTTTTTATTTTTTTGATTTCACTCGTAAATAACCAAACTGGAAAAACGTAAACAGTTTTTTTTAAAAAAAATTAATTTTTTTTGGAGGAGAGTGGTAAGGGAGTAAGTAAGGAATGGTGCATTAATAAATTTACATT
>JBCCJE010000555.1:0-4455 GCA_039027925.1 Bacteroidota bacterium | reverse complement strand
TGGCAACCAAACAATAATCAAGCTAACGGATTTGAAGCCTAATCAGCTTAAAATCCTTAGCTTACTTAACTTAAGTCCCCATATATACCTAAAGCTCAATCAAATGATTTTTTCTCAAGTAGATTTGGGCGAAACGTGAAAAAATATCAATTGAAAATTGAAAATTCTTAATTCCCCGAGGCTTCGGGGCAGGCATCATTCTTATTTCATCATTCTTAATTTATCATTCATCATTCTTAATCCATAATTCTTATGAAACATTTCATCTGGTCATTTTTTATTTTTAGTTTATTAGCATGTAATTCTTCTACGACAAAGAATTTTTCAGAAAATGGAAAACTTGCCGTGGAGAGTAAGGACAGTTACGCCGAGATTCCTTGGGTGGAAATCAGCGAAGTAGAAAATTTAGTAAAAGCCAAATCCAAAAAAATCCTAGTGGACGTTTATACCCCTTGGTGCGGCCCTTGCAAAATGATGGATCGCATGACTTTTACCAATCAAGAAATCATTGATCAAATTGGGAAAAATTTCTACGCGGTAAAATTCAACGCCGAGGGGCAGGACACCGTCGTTTTCCAAGGGAAGACTTACGCCAATCCAAATTTTAAAACAGAAATTCCCCCCAACCGAAGAAATACGCGCCACGAACTTTCTCCTTTTTTTGCAGTCAGAGGCTATCCGTCTTTAGTCATCATGGACGAAAAAATGAACATCATCGGAAAAATTGTGGGCTTCAAACAACCTAATCAATTAAAAGCGGAGTTGGCGAAGTATATGTAGCCAAGAATGAACTCTTAGGAAAATTTGATTGTTTTGGAGAGGTGGGAAATGAAAGGAGAGATGAGTGATGAGTGATGAGTGATGAGAAAAATCTGCTAGATGTAAATTTTTCATTTCCCCCTTCTAAAAATTAAAACATGAAAAATAATTCCTTATCAGATCGGCGAGCGGCTTTCGAAAAAGAGTTTTCTTTTCGGACATCAAGGAGTTCGGGAAAAGGCGGGCAACACGTCAACAAAGTTTCCACGCGAGTAGAGTTGTGCTTCGACGTTTTGAACTCGCAGGTGCTCAGTAAAACGGAGATAGATTTAGTGATGCAAAAATTAGCTAATGATATTTCGCAAGAGGGCATTTTGCAGATAGCTAGCCAAAGCACTCGGTCGCAGCTAAGAAATAAAGAAGATGCCACCAAGAAGTTTTTTCAAAAAATAAAAAAAGCACTTCGGGTAGAAAAGCCAAGGAAGAAGATGAAAAAACCGAAAGCACTCGACCAAAAAAGACTACGAGCAAAAAGGATACAATCCGAGAAAAAGTTAGCTCGCCAGAAGGTTAATCTGTTGTCAGATTAACCTTTTCTTTTGCATATTTTTATTCAGTCTAAATAACCCTAACCTATTTGTTTTTGTAAAAGGTCGTGATACTTTTGTGGCAAATAATTATCCTATTTTTTTTAAATCATTTGAAGTTTTGGAAGGAGGTAGGCAAAAAGAAGAGAGAGGAAAACTATTCAAAACTTTGAAAATAAAAACCTACCAAAAATGATTACTAGACTTTTTTTGATACTGGGATTAGGAACGCTTCTTCTCTTTTCCTGCGAAGATCCTCAAAAAAAAGAGCGGGAAGCCCTCTACAAAGAAGTGATGGAAATCCACGATGAGATGATGCCACTCATTTTTTCGGCAATCAGACCAGCACAAAAAAAACTAAAACCCATGATGGAAGAAGCGCTTGCACAGCAAGATTCCGTTAATTACAAAAAATACAAAACGGCCTACAACCAACTCGAAAAAGCTGACTCAGCGATGAATAAATGGATGAAACAATTCAAAAATCCCGATGTTGATATTTCGCAAGAAGAGGCCATCAGATACCTCAAAGATCAAAAAGTAAAAGTGAACGACATGAAAGCGGTGATGGAAAAAAATATGGACGCCGCCAAAGCAGTCATTGAATTTTAAAAAAGCAAAAACATGAAGTATTTGTTATTTCTCCTAACCACAGTTTTACTAATATTGAGTTGCGACCAGGAACCCAAAGAATTGATTATCCGAAGTCCGTCGGAAGTAGTCAACGGCGAAAAGGTTTACAGAAAAGTCAGAGACTTTTCTTTCATCAATCAGGATAGTGCGGTAGTGACCAATGAGACTTTTAAAGACAAAATCTATATCACTAATTTTTTCTTCACTTCCTGCCCAGACATCTGTCCGCCCGTCAATCGGCAAATGCTTAGGGTGCACGATCATTTTTTGGATGATGATCGCGTGCGCTTCCTCTCCCACTCTATTGATGTGAAATACGACTCCATTCCTGCCCTAAAAGAGTATGCTGACCTACTCGGCGTGGCTGCGCCTAAGTGGAATTTTATAACTGGAGAGGAGGAAGAGATATTCGAAATCGCTTATGATTACTACGCTACGGCGATAAAATCTCCCGAAGCACCGAGTGGTTTTGACCACGATGACCAATTGGTTTTAGTGGATAAAAATGGCTTGCTGCGTTCTTCGGCCCACGGCATGGAAGAGAAAGATGTGGATCGCTTCATCCAAGATGTCGAACTACTCCTCAAAACAGAGTACCCAGAAAAAAAATAATTTATGATCCGTAAATGTTTTGTTATAATTGGTTTGCTTACTTTATATCTAGTGCTCACCAATTGTAACAATTCTTTTAGTGATGGAAAAAGACTCTACGTGCAGCATTGTCAATCTTGCCACATGGAGGATGGGAAAGGTCTCAGAGGACTCATTCCCCCGTTGGCGCAGTCGGATTATTTAAAAAATAATTTTGAAAAACTACCCTGTATTATCTTGATTGGACTGTACGAAGAGATCGAAGTGAACGGCAGAAAATACAATCGCCCGATGGCTGGTATCGGCGATCTCGAGACGTTTGAGGTAGCCTTGATTATCAATTATATCAATCACGCTTGGGGAAATGACGCAAAATATACAGACTTTAGAGAAGTGGAAGCCAATCTTCAAAATTGTCAATAAGTATAGGTAATTTCCATTTTTTTATAGCGGAAAAAA
Organism: Bacteroidota bacterium; assembly: GCA_039027925.1. Lineage (GTDB taxonomy): Bacteria > Bacteroidota > Bacteroidia > Chitinophagales > Saprospiraceae > CAJQQY01. The sequence continues at coordinate 1,426 of JBCCJE010000555.1, read as the reverse complement.
CAACTTTTTATGACTCAGCGAATTATTTATCTCCTCTCTTTTTTACTGACCTTTTCCCAATCTTTTTCTCAAACTCCCAGCAACGATGAATGCGCCAATGCCATCCAATTAGGAACGGCGCCGTTCGGCACTTGTACCACCACGGAATATACCAATGTGGATGCTACGCTTTCTACGGGGCTGTTCTCCGATCCAGCGGATAACATTCCTAGCTGTTGGCCATCCGTTGATAATGATGTGTGGTTTGAGTTCCAAACGCCAGTGGATGGGAGTTTTGTGGATTTTGAAATTTTTGTAAATAGTACTGGTGCAAATCCTATCGGCCAATTCAAGGCTGCCCTTTACCGTGGCGAATGCTTGGTGGACGAACTAGCAGAGCTAGATTGTCAAGTGGCAGGAGTGGGCGAAACTCAAATAAAATTTGATGCTGCGGGGCTGACACCGGGTATCAGTTATTTTATTCGGGTAGATGATCAGAGTGCTACCGCTAATCCTGTTTGGGGTACGTTTAATGTGTGTGTAGATTCTTTGCCCAATATTGATCTGATGTGTGATGCCAGTAGTTCCACGGAAAGTTCAGGATTGTTGTACGACTCGGGCGGCCCCGACGGAGACTATCAAAATAACGAAAACTGTACATTTACCATTTGTCCAACTACTCCTGCGGGATGTATTTCGCTCACCGTCAATACTTACAATACCGAGGTAGATCCCCCTGGATTTCAAGATGGAGATCAGTTATTTTTCTACGACGGAGATAACACTTTCGCTCCGCAAATTGGCGACGATATCCACGGTGGCGGTAGCTGCTACTCCGTCCAAGCATCGAGTGGGTGTATCACTATCGAGTGGAACTCCAACGGAACGATTACTAATCCGGGCTTTGAAATTGCTTGGGAAAGTTCGCCCGCTGCGTGTCCGACTTTTACGAATCCCAATCTGACTACCTCGCCCACCGAAGCCTTAATATTGGAAAAAATAGGTGCGCTCCCTAATTCTGTTTCGAATATCACTATTGATTGTGACGATGATGCGCACGCTGCTTTTGACGGTACAGATAATTCCTACCTTTTTATGGATGAGGGTGTAGTACTGACTACGGGTAGTGCCACTTACGCTTTTGCGATCAACGATGGCCCCGGTGATCCTACGACGGATAACAATGGAAATGCGGACTCGGATTTAGCGGAATTGTCTGCCCAACTTTCTGGATTCCAACCCACCATGGCGGATGCGTGCGTGCTGGAAATGGATGTCGTAGCGGCAGCCGATGAGATTTCCCTCGAATATATTTTTGGGTCCGATGAGTACTTGGGAAATATTAATAATTTTCCCGAAATAAGTGATGTGGTAGGCATTTGGATATCTGGTCCTGGCATCGTGGGTGATCCGTTGTTTAATAATCAACAGTTGATTTCCACCATCC
>JBCCJE010000554.1:0-4461 GCA_039027925.1 Bacteroidota bacterium | reverse complement strand
CAAGACATTGCAATCTACCCTTTTTGCGCCTTCAGGTCATGGAGTTTTCAGGCATGTCAGTCATTTTCAGCATTTTTTCAGCTTGACCTGATAAATTATTTTTCTTTTTTCCTCAAAGGTGGCTTGTTGAAGGGCATGCACGAGAGGTAGGCTGATTTCTTTTTCCTTTAAATTAAGGTCTAGTGGCTTTCCTTTTTTATTCATTCCGTAGTCAAATAGTTCGTCTCTAATTTGGAAAGCAATACCGATTTTTTCTCCGAACGATTTCATTTTTTCAATGACCTTGGAGTCATCTGTGGTAGAAACCGTTCCTGCTGCACAGGCTGCAGCAATCAACGAAGCCGTTTTTAGTCGGGTAATCTTAAAGTACATTTTTTCATCCAAATTGAGTTTTCTCGTAGCATCTACGTTTAGTAGTTCTCCTTCGCTCATTGCTTTTACCGCATCCGACAGAATTTCTAGCATCTGAAATCTCTTATGCTTGATGGCGATGATGAATCCCTTCTGTAGCAGATAGTCCCCGACGAGTACCGCAATTTTATTTTTCCACATCGCATTCAAGGAAAAAAGGCCTCTTGAGCGGTAAACATCATCCACCACGTCGTCGTGTACTAGGGTGGCGGTATGTAAGAGTTCAACCAGGGAGGCGGCGTGGTAGGTAGCATCGCTGATGATGCCAAATAATCGAGCACTTAAAAATACGAACATCGGTCGGACTTGCTTGCCCTTGCGCTGTACAATGTAGTAGGTGATCTTGTCAAATAGCGGCACATTACTTTTCATATCTTCCCGAAACCGCTGTTCGAAAATCTTTAATTCTTTGGCTATCGGTCGGTTGATCGTCTTTAACGATTGAACCATAGATCGTACAATTTAATTTCGAAATAGGTACAAGGAATGAATGCACGCTTAAAAATGGCTGCCAAGATACGAGCATTTCTCTAAAATGAAGCCTTTTGGATGGGAAGAAAACAAATGGAAAAAAGAAAGGTTGAGTACCATTCCCCCTCTCCTCTGATCGCTCAGAAAAGAGGGGACATACGTTGTGAATGGGGCAAGAAAGAGGGCTCAGCTTTAAGGGGTTATGATGGATAATTAAAGTTAGGGTGTTGTTTTTATAGCTATTTTAATTAAGCCGAAATCCATTGCCTTTTATTTTTTGAAATAGTATCCTCCACCCAATTTCTAATGATCTGGTAGCTCATCGTTTTGGATGTAGGTGATAAGTTATGTTGATTCAATTCTAATGCTCTTTTCAACTCGAATACTACGGGCGGCACTTCATCCAAAATGGGAAGGTTCATCAACTTTTTGATAGATTGGAGTAGCATCTTTTCAATCCGACCGAGTGCTCCGAGTGACACTAAGTGACGATGAATCCTCAAAATATCTTTATCCTCAATTTCGTATTCTTCTGATTCGTAGCGGACTATCAACTCCATCAGTCGGACATATTTCAGTAGATGAGGAAGCAATTTTTTTCCTGCTAGTGCATCTACTTTTTCAATAAGCTGACTAGTTTCTGCGTACCTTTTCTCAAAAAAATGATAAACGGCTAAATGATAAAAAGTAGTGATCTGTTGTTGGATCGTCAGTTTTTTGAGACTAGCAAAATTATCCGCTTTCAACTGTTGGTAGAAGATTTCCAAGTCGGTGTAAGACCGATTGACTACCTGAATCAAAACCTTGATTAGATTTATCTCCAAGGCATATTTTGCTGCTTCCTCCTTAGAAGTAATCGGAAGAACCTCCCAAGCATCCAATAATTTTTGGACGCTTTTTTCATCGTTTTCGATAGAGATTTTCCAAAAAGTATAATCTCGCAGTTGGCGAATATAAGCTACCGGAAAAACCATCCTCATTTCGGGGCGTTGCTGCCACATATCAAATAGCGTATCGCCTAGTAGTTGTGCCTTTTGAAAGTCTGACCGAATGTGAGCATTTAAGAAATGAATTTCGTAAAATAAGATCTTTGATAAAAAAGTAGTAGCCGTAGCTTCATTCTGCATCAAACGATCTTGCATGATTTTATCAAACCGCTCACGAATTTGGTCAATCTCGTGAAAGTTGAGGAGCGTATCGTAGTACAAACGGACACTCGCATGGAGTGTCCGATATGCATTTTCAAGCCGGGTGTTGTGGGCAACCTGTTCGTAGGATTGTAATAACTGCTTGATAGCGTGTGTAATAGTTTTATGATTTTCCACATATGGCAGTAGCCTTTGCTCCTGATCCATAATTATTTGCTGCAAGCCAAAAAGTTCGTTAGCTATCGCAATTTTCTTTGCCCGTTTTATAGCGGTATATGCTTGCTTGTACAGGGTCTTCGAGAAAAGTACATCAACAGATTCAATGATTCGGAGGAGTTTGGTGCGCTCTGAATGCTTACCGTACAACTGCCGAAGTACTTTTAAAATCTGCTCGTAGAGCAAATATTTAGTTCTCGAAATTTGTTTGGAAAAGGTGTGTTTTTTAAGTTTCCGCTGAAGTTTGATCTCGTCATAGATTTCTTGTGCATCTATGGCATCAAAAAGTAAAGTGTAGTTATTATTGTTTTTTTGAATGCTGCCCACGTTCATCTTAAATATCCGCTTTTCCGCCTTGGTCAAGCTCTTGATGATCGTGTGCAAATCTTTGGGATCTTTCATTTGGACTTTTGTGAATAAAGGGCTAAAAAAAATTCAAAAAAAATAACGAATTGTGATCGTTGATAACTACATTGCAAAGAAAGGTAGAAATCTCTTTGATTTCATTCACTCCTTATCGTTCTTTATGGTAAACTAGCCTTAATAAGAGTTGAATTAGTTTTTTGATAAGGAAATGAAATGAAAGTTTCAAAATTCTAATTCTAGCGTATTTTGTTTTTTAAGTTGCTGATTATCAGCGTATTAAGCAGGTGTAATGTTTTTTGTGATCTAAGTTTCAGTAGTTTATTAGGTGAAATACTTTAAGGAAATATTATGGTGCGTTAGCGCATTTTTTTTGAGTACAGAGGCAACTTCGAATGCCTAGCAACGTGAGATTGGAACAAGTTATCAACACCCAGCAAATTTTTTAACGGAACACAGCTTAATGATAATGAAAGATCAACCACGTCCTCACAAGAGAAATTACAATAAGCTACCCAAATCTGCCCACGAACTCATCCAAACTATGAGTGCTGCAGAAAAAAGATACTTCACCTCCCAAATCAAGGATGTAAAAAATAATAAAGGAGAGACGCCCGACTATCTGCATCTTTTTCATATCCTCAACAAGATGAATGAATACGATGAGAAAAAAGCTAAAAAACTACTGCTTAAAAAGGTGGGCAAAGAAAGTTTCTCTAATTTTTCAATCAAAAAAAACGACTTGTACGAGGTGCTCAAAAAACACCTTAAAGCCTTTCATTTAAAAAATGCCAAGCAGTCGGCGGATTACATCAAGGTGCTGATTTACGATGCGAACTTTTTCTTTAAAAGGAGAATGTACGAGCAGTCAAAAAAATATTTGCTAGATGCCAAAAAGATGGCGGAAGAATGTGGTGATACGTTGAGCTTGATTGAGATCAATCGGTTTGAAAGAGAGTACATGAGGACGACTAGAGATTTGGAGATAGAGAAAAAAATAAAAATCCTGCACGAAGAAGAAAACCAACTCCTAGAGAATTTGAAGATCGAAGCAGACTGTATGAAAGATTATGACCTGCTGGTCACCAATCGGTTTCGAAAAAGTAGATTGACCAGCGAGAAGGAAATAGAAAAATTTAAGAAAGAATTTGGGTATTTAGAAGCCAAAAGAACAAACGATAATTATCCGATCTTGGCAGTAAGATTCTTGTTGAGTAGTTTGTCCGAGTATTACCACATGATTCAAGAGAACGATTTGATGCTCGAAGTAAGGGAACTGCACTACGATTGGTGGAAGAAAAACAGATTGTGGAGAAAACAATTGCCACATAACTTTATTAATTCTCTTTCCAATTTGTTAGCTGCTTTTCACAGAAAAAAGGACTACAAAAAATTTCCAGACCTTTTAGCAAGACTAGACGCAATAGAAGCTAGTAATAAAATAGAAGAGGCGCAGCGATTTCACAGATTAATAAATTATAGATTGGTACATTATCTGAACGTCGGACTCATAGAAGAAGCCTGCCATTTGTCATCTCTCGTTGAGAAAGGATTCAAAAAATACAAGTTGAATGAGGGGGTGCAGGTCATATTAGCATTTAATACTTTGATTGGGTATTTTTTTAATCGTAATTTCAAAAAATGTATCTATTGGGTGGACTTCTTTAAGCCTTATAAAAAAACAGAAAGGGAGTTCTTAGTCGTACAGGTTGCGCAATTAATAGAAGTCATTACGTTTTATGATTTGAAGCAAAATAAAAATTTCGTGGATGCGTACGAATCTGCTTTAAAATATTTCAAAGAAGATTTTCAATACACCGAAGAAGATTTTCAGATCAAAGTACTAATTTTT
>JBCCJE010000553.1:0-4463 GCA_039027925.1 Bacteroidota bacterium | reverse complement strand
TTTAAAAATCTGATTGATGATTCTCAAAAAAGTGGTGTAGTCGCGGTCAGAAAGATTTTCCCAACCTTGCTTTCTCAGCTCCAAAACTTCTGGTAGTGCTTTTTCGTACGTAACTTTCCCTTTTTGGGTTAGATAAATTTTGTAGCGTCTTCGATCGTTATCAAATCGTTGTCGCTCTGTCAATCCTTTTTTACACAGTAGATCAATTATTCTGGATACGGTGGGTGCGTTTTTGAATGTCCCATTAGCTAGATCATTTTGGGAAACTCCATTTTCTTGGTACAACAAATCCATGAGCATCCATTGCTCCGTAGTAATATCAACACCTATTTCTTTGAACCGCTTCAAATAATTATTTCTAATCATTTTCATCGTCCGATCAAGGTAAGCTCCAAAATTCTTAGTATCATTGGCTCTCGACATGAAGTTGTTTTTTTAAAAGAAAATAAGGATTTATGCCTGCCCCGAAACCTCGGAGAATTATGCCCTATCTGCAAAGATAAACAATACTGATTATAACACTTTGCGGTGATTAGCGTAGATGGGTAAAACGGTATAGCACAAGCTAAGAGGATTCTACTGTTGAATTTTTTACGCATGATTTAGGAGTTTGTAGGATGTCTCTCTCATTCGAGGACTCGGGAGGGAAGATATAAATGTCAACTACTTTTATGGCTTTGATAAACTTATGAATCACAACCAATCACTTCTATCCTTCGGGGTAGTCGCTAAATTACAGGGTAACGGGAAGTTACCCCGTAATGGGTCACTTTCCCCGTAACTTCCCGTTACGGGGAAAATTTATATGTCAGAAAAAATAAAACACCACAGCATGAACCATCTCATTTTTCGAAAACTACTGATCTTCGTTTTTTTCACTTACGCATCAACTCTAATTTTTGCTCAACAATTATCTTCAAAAAACAGGTGGAACATTGGGAAAGACAATTCTATTTTTTGGTATTTCTCTAATGCTGACCAAGTTCCCTACAAGGATAACATCGAGATGGCAGGAAGAAAAGTAGCAGGTATCATCAGCTACGACATTGACTCTGCGGGATTCCTAACAATAGACCGACATATTTTTTTCCCACAGTTTCATCCTTACCTCAAGTCTTCCGATCCCAATTGGTACATCTACCGAGCTTACGAAAAGGAACACTACGGAGATGATATTTTGCCTGACATTATTATTGACGAGAAACAACTCGTACTGCCGAGTATTCAAAACATTGACATCAATGGAATGATTCATTTTAAGCACACCCTTGGAGCTTCGGGCTTGCAAGTAGTACGTTCATTTTTTCCATCCGTAGGGGAAAGAGCATTTGTGGAAAAATGGAAAATAACGAATGTACTAGCCAAGCCAGTTGACTTGAAGGTTGGAAAAAAGAAATTTGAGAAACAAAGATTTACCAAAGATGGCAACTACTACGTCGAAGTTACGCATACAGCAAAAGCAGCTTACACTATTCAGCCTACACAATCCATTGAGTTTGCCATAACAATTAAAGCACGAGCTGAAAATGAAAGTTATCCTACCACGAGCCTAGAAAAAACTTATGCACAGCGCAGAGAATTTCTTACGCAGATGCAAAACTCCCTGCAACTGAATACGCCCAACGCAGTCTTGAACCAACTGTTCGAATTTTCAAAAATCAGAGCATCCGAAAGTATCTTCGATTCCAAACTAGGGCTGATTCACTCACCCGGTGGTGGTCGTTATTATCTGGGAATATGGGCCAACGATCAGGCCGAATACGTATCTCCTTTTTTTCCCTACTTGGGCTACGATATTGGTAATGAATCCGCCATGAATTGTTACCGAGCTTTCGCTAGTGCCACTTCGGAGGACTACGAAAATATTAGATACGCATTTGAAATTGAAGGAGAGGTGCCACCGTTTCGATTGGACAGAGGTGACGCTGCGATGATCGCTTACGGTGCGGCACAGTTTGCGCTAGCCTCTGGCAATAAAAAGGCAGCTAAAGAACTTTGGGGACTGATCCAATGGTGTCTTGAATATTGCCATCGTCAACTCAACGACGAAGGGGTGGTTCAATCCCAATCCGATGAAATGGAAGGAAGAATTAAAACGGGTACTGCCAACCTCGCTACTGCTTCGCTTTATTACGGTGCCTTGGTGTTAGCTAAGGATTTAGCCAAATCTTTAGGTCAGCCCGAAGCCTTATCCAACCAATATGCCACCCAAGCCGAAACCCTCAGAGTAGCCATTGAAAATTATTTCGGCGCAGAAGTGGAAGGATTAAAAACTTACAAATACTACCAACAACATCAACACCTGCGACACTGGATTTGCTTACCTTTGGTAGTTGGAATTTTTGATAGAAAAGAAGCAACCGTAAATGCTTTGTTTGAAAAATTATGGACTCCGAATGGCGTTCACGTAGAAAAAAATAGTGATAACCCAGCCATTGCAAAAATCTTTTGGGACAGGGGAACGCTGTACGCACTTCGGGGGACTTTTCTGGCGGGGGCTACCGAAGTTTCTTTGGAAAAATTAATAGCCTTTTCCGAAAAACGATTACTAGGAGATCGAGTTCCGTACGTGGTGGAAGCATATCCCGAAGGCAACATGGCGCACCTCTCCGCAGAAAGTGGTTTGTACTGTAGGGTATTCACGGAAGGGATGTTTGGCATCGTTCCGACGGGACTGCACAGTTTTCAATGTACGCCTAGGCTACCAGAAGATTGGTCATTTATGGAACTGAATAAGGTCAAAGCCTTCGGTAAAAATTTTAACTTAAAGGTATCAAAAAAGAGCACGCACCCCGTCCTAAAAATAGAAGCAAGTAAATCTGGAAAAGTATTGTTAGAAAAATCATTTCAAAATGGAGATACTATTCATTTTTCTTTTTAGCGATTTACCGAAAGGTATCGTTACACATTTCCAATATCCTTCACTATTTTTGGCGTCTTAAAACAAAACAATGGTCAAAGCAACAAATATTCATAAATCCTACGGTAACGTCCACGTACTAAAGGGGGTGGACATCGAAATTCAGAAAGGAGAATTGGTTAGTATCGTAGGCAAATCGGGTGCTGGAAAAAGTACCCTTTTGCATATACTAGGAACATTAGACTATGCAGACCAAGGGGAAATCATCATCAACGAACAAAAAGTGAGTGGACTGGCGAATAAACCTTTGGCCAATTTTAGAAATACGAACATTGGTTTTATTTTTCAGTTTCATCATCTCTTGCCCGAATTTACGGCAGTAGAAAATGTATGTATCCCCGCTTTTATCCAAAAAACAAAAAAGGATGTTGCCGAAAAAAGAGCCAAAGAACTACTGGACTATCTAGGCCTCTCCCACCGACTTACCCATAAGCCTACTCAACTTTCGGGCGGAGAACAACAACGGGTGGCCGTTGCTAGAGCGTTAATGAATCAGCCTGCCATCGTATTTGCGGACGAACCTTCGGGCAACTTAGATTCCGCTTCTTCTCAAGAATTACATCAATTGCTTTTTGATTTGAAAAAAGATTTTCAACAGACTTTTATCATCGTCACACACAATGAGGAATTGGCAAACATGAGCGACCGACGCTTGGTAATGGAGGATGGGAAGTTTGTGTGAGGGTACGCAAGAAGTTTTAACCCCTCGACTAGATAAAAGAAAACCGATGCCAGAACTAGCCTTACAATTAATTAATCGCTAAAGAAAAAAAGAACGGACTGGACGACTCGACCTCAGAAGATGTGGCTTGACCGAGCTATCCGAAACGTTATTTGAGTTAGAGTGGTTGAAGGAATTATCGGTCTGTAATCGCTATTGGGATTACGAGCAAAGAGAATACGTCAATACTAAAAATATCGGAGCGTACAATCTACTCTGAGGAAACTTACCGCAGCAACTCAAAAAGCTGACGCAACTCAAGATGCTTCGGCTCGGAGGAAGTGGACGAGTTTCTAATTCCATTAGTGATCTTTTTGAAGATTATTGACAATTAGAATATGTTGCTTTGTTACAACACTTACCCAAATCACAGACTTTAAACCTCCGCTACAATAACATTTCAGATATTGCGGTTTTACAAAAACTCCAAAATTTACAGTCTTTAGACCTCCGTGAAAATAAGATTGAGGATATATCTAGCCTATTGGGCATCATCAAGAAAAGAGTAAAAATTAATTTGGAAGATTTTTACGAAATTGGAATGATTAGCCTCTATAAAAATCCAATCAATATTCCGCATTTAGAATTACACCCAGTTTTCTTTTTTTATTAATTTTTTTCTAATTGGGTGTAATGCACGGTGCAGACGACGTGCGCCCGTATAGGGCGTATGTACGATCTGAACATTGTGTGTGCCTTGAAATGTTAACGTATTAATTATCCGAAAGATAATTAATAAATCGGAGACTAGAAAGAAAATCCGATTCTCTAGGGAGATGAAAGTTCTCCTATCGCTCAAATAAAGTGAGGGCGATTAGTAAG
>JBCCJE010000552.1:0-4463 GCA_039027925.1 Bacteroidota bacterium | reverse complement strand
GTAGAAATTTATATTTGTGAAATCGGAAAATCGTACTCCGCAGATTTTTCCAAAAATCTCCAGCGCATCCCCCCACATCAAAATATCAAAGTTTATCATATCAACAAAGGTGATGCTCTGCCTGACGTGCTAGCAGGAAAGATTTTGATTGATGCTATTTTCGGTTCGGGATTGAATCGTGCGGTCACGGGATATTGGGGGGAAGTACTAGCATTTTTTAATCAACAAAACCAGCCGATAGTTTCGATAGATATTCCTTCGGGGGTTTTTGCGGATCAACGTACTGTGGGCATTTCTGTCCAAGCAGATTATACGTTTAGTTTTCAGACGCCTAAGCTGGCGTTCTTTTTTCCCGAAAATGAAAAAAGAATTGGAAAATGGTATTTTGACGAAATTGGCTTACACGCTGACTTTTACGAAAAAACCAAAACGAGTTTTTTTTATTTGTTGAAAAAAGATGTCCAGCAGATTTTGCGCCCAAGAGCTAAGTTCTCCCACAAAGGAACATTCGGTCACGGTCTCTTGATAGCGGGTAGCTACGGAAAAATGGGTGCTGCTATCCTCGCTGCTAAAGCGGCCTTACGATCAGGTGCAGGACTGATTACTACCCACGTGCCCAAATGCGGGTACACCTTGTTACAAACTGCCTTTCCCGAAGCGATGGTAAGCGTTGACGAGCACGAGTTTTGTTTTTCCAAAATTACAGATTTCGAAAAATATAATGCTATCGGGATAGGATGTGGATTAGGCACCAATGCCCTCTCCGCCCAAGGATTGAAAGATTTTTTAGAAAAAGTAGAAATACCAATCGTACTGGATGCCGATGCGCTGAATTTGATTTCCCAAAATAAAACGTGGTTAAAATTAATACCACCGGGAAGTATCTTGACGCCTCACCCCAAGGAGTTTGCTAGGCTTTTCGGACCGACGGACGATCACTTTGAGCGCAACAAACTGCAGCGCACCTGCTCCAAAAAACATAACATTTACGTAGTGCTCAAAGGAGCTAATACTTGTGTAAGCACTCCGCAAGGACATTGTTATTTTAATTCTACTGGAAATCCCGGTATGGCCACGGCGGGAAGTGGTGATGTTTTAACGGGGATTTTGTTGAGCCTTCTGGCACAGGGATACAATCCTTTGGATGCTTGTCTGTTGGGAGTATATTTGCATGGCTTATCTGGCGATTTGGCTTTGGATGAAGTAATCAGTCAAGAATCATTGATTGCCTCGGATTTGATTGATAATTTGGGAAAGGCATTTTCTAAAATACGATAACTCCATTGACTGAACTCCTTTTTCCAAAAAAACGAAACGTACTTATCTTTACCACAAATTAACAATAGCTCAATTATAAAAAACATGAAAAAGAAAATTGTAGTACTTACGGGTGCGGGCATCTCCGCCGAGAGCGGTATAAAAACCTTCCGGGATGCGGGAGGGCTTTGGGAAGGTCACGACGTGATGGAAGTGGCCTCGCCCCAAGGATGGAATAAAAACAAAGCATTGGTTTTAGATTTTTACAATCAGAGGCGACGCCAACTGCACGAGGTAGCACCCAATGCCGCCCATAAAGCCTTGGTAGAGTTGGAAAAAAAGTACGATGTACACGTAGTCACTCAAAACATAGATGATCTCCACGAACGAGCGGGAAGTTCAAAGATCATTCACCTACACGGAGAGTTATTCAAAGCACGGAGCTTGGGCAATGAAAATCTAATTTACGAATGGAAAAAGGACATCGTCCTCGGTGACAAATGCGAGGAAGGGCATCAGCTACGACCACACATCGTTTGGTTTGGGGAAATGGTTCCGATGTTGGAAGTGGCTGCGGAAACGATAACTACCGCAGAAGTTGTACTAGTTGTAGGTACCTCCATGCAGGTATATCCCGCTGCGGGATTGGTGGGATACGCCCCCCCTTATGCACCAGTTTTCTACGTTGATCCAAAACCTTCTTTGAACTACGAACTAGAGCGCGCCAAGCATCTCACGACGATTGCCGAGGTGGCTACTAAGGGCGTTCGAAAAGTTGTAGATGAATTGTTAGCTAAGGAATGAAAAGATAATAAGCCTTGTCCATATTTTGGAAAATCGCAAAATCATACACATTGATATGGATGCTTTTTACGCTTCGGTGGAGCAGCGGGATCATCCTGAACTACGGGGAAAACCCATTGCCGTAGGTGGTTCGGCCAAGCGAGGGGTGGTGGCTGCCGCTAGCTACGAGGCGAGGAAGTACGGTGTGCGCTCTGCCATGCCGTCCATCACCGCTAAGCGATTGTGTCCAGATTTGATCTTTGTAAAACTTCGGTTTGATGTGTACCGAGAAGCCTCCCGACAGATTCGGGCGATTTTTGCGGAATACACCGATTTGATAGAGCCGCTTTCGTTGGATGAGGCTTACCTCGACGTCACCCATCCCAAGGAATCTGTTTCCAAAAAAATGATAGATTCATCGGGCGTTCCCTCCGCTACTTTGATCGCCGAGGACATTCGAAAAAAAATATTTGAAAAAACACAACTGACTGCTTCGGCGGGTGTTTCGTTCAATAAGTTCCTAGCCAAGATAGCTTCGGACGTGAACAAGCCGAATGGTATCAAAGTCATCACGCCCGCCGAGGCTCGGGATTTTATAGAAAAACTGCCGATTGAAAAGTTCTTCGGAGTAGGCAAAGTAACGGCTAAGCGGATGCACGCCATGCGGATTTTTACGGGAAAAGACCTCAAAGAAAAATCCGAAATCGAGTTGGTTCGACGCTTCGGCAAGGTGGGGCGACATTATTATCGCATCGTCAGAGGAGAAGATCATCGAGCGGTAAATCCCAATCGTATCAGAAAATCCATTGGGGCAGAGCGCACTTTTTCTGATGATTTGAAAACCCAAAAAGCGATGCTCGAAAAGCTCTTACCGATAGCCGAGCGGGTTTTTGAATACATGGACAAATCCGATAATTTTGGTAGAACTGTCACCATCAAAGCCAAAACGCCTGACTTTCAGCAACTGACGAGAAGCAAAACTTTCAACTCCGAACCCAAGGATAAAGCCCTTTTTTTAGCTATTGTAAAAGAATTGTTAGAAAATCATTTTCACGAATTTCGGGAAGTGCGGCTGTTGGGGGTACAAGTGTCTAATTTACAAAAAGATCAAAAGATGGAAGGCGGTATTCAGTTGGAGTTTGATTTTGATTGGATGGAGGAGGAGGAGTAATTGAAAATGTCTGTCCCGAAATCTTGGGGAAAAATTGAAAATTAAAAATGAAAAAACTCATCATCTTCGATATTGACGGTACGCTTTTGTATTCCAACAAAATAGATAGTCAATGCTTTGCGGATACTTACCAGCAAATCTATAACAAGGTATTTCCAACTATTGATTGGGCAGAGTATCCCCACGTATCGGATGATACTATTTTTAAAACTGTTATCAAAGATCATTTTAAGCGAGTCCCCGATGAAAGCGAAATGGAGCAGTTTAAAAATGCCTTCGTACACCTCATCCAAACCAAAAGAAAAATCCGACCACAGGACTTCAGGGAAGTAAAAAATTCTAGGAAAACGGTTGAACTTTTGCTAGCGGACTCCTGTTACGAAGTAGGAATTGCAACGGGGGGCTGGCGGCAACCCGCGATGGTAAAACTCCAACACATAAAAGTACCCACGGATACCTTACATATGAGTTTTGCGGATGGTAACCCCACTAGGGAAGCCATCATCCAAGGCGTTTTTGAGCAGACAGATGCGCTAAAATTACAGTTTGAAAAAATAGTTTACGTAGGCGATGCCCCGTGGGATGTGCGCACTACCCGCAATATGAATTTACCGTTTGTAGGTGTAAGAAGGGAGGGAGACTTTGACAAATTGCGCAAGTTAGGGGCGGACACGATCATCGCAGATTATTCAAATTTTGATCAGTTTTTGGAAGCAATAGAAACCGCCGAAGTACCTCGAAAAGTTCTAGTATGATTTTTTGGAAAAAAGCATTTTAAATCCTTGCATTTTTTTTAAAACTTAGTACCTTTGCATCGCTTTTCGAAAAAGCATATAGACTAAACAAGACCGGCTAGCTCAGTTGGTAGAGCATTTGACTTTTAATCAAAGGGTCCCGGGTTCGAGCCCCGGGTCGGTCACTACAAAAAAAGCCTGAAAGTATAGATTACTTTCGGGCTTTTTTGTTTTCGGTCGCTAGTTTGCGCTAATGCTCCAGCATTAGTGCATTCATCAACAAGCCTCTGGCTTTTCTCAAGCCAGAGGCTTCCGATTGTCACACCAATGCTGGAGCATTGGCGCGAACTAGGTATCGGCTGTGATTAATAAAAATTATAATAGCACTTTATGCTTCCCCCCAATATTCGAACCACAGGTTAAGTTGATATATTAGTAAAAAACTTAATCAAAAAGATGGCAAAAAAGAGAAGACGTTTTACCATAGAATTCAAATTAAAAGTAATACTAGAAGCGCT
>JBCCJE010000551.1:0-4467 GCA_039027925.1 Bacteroidota bacterium | reverse complement strand
CCAATTTTTTGCAGGATTTTTTAGCGATTATTTATTCTTTTTTGAATACATAACTCAAAGACCAAGAACCTATTACGATAACTTTCCCGTTCGGCTCATCGCTAAAAGCTCCCCCTCCAGCAAGCATTTAATAACATAACAAACGGTGTTACAATTTTATGAAAGAGCTTTTAATGAGCTTTTGCGTGCTCCTATTTTTGTTGGGCGCAAAAGAAATGAGTGGTCAGTATCCAATGGGTACTCACTCAACTGTGATAGAAAAATTTAGTCCTCAACAATTTGTCGAAGGACGTCAATACTTGCAAAACGATATTTTAGGAGCAGCCTATATTTTGAATATTTCCTTCAAAAAAATACCTACTAGAAATGTACGGAGAGCACTTACGGATACAGGTATCGAACTCCTAAAATACCAACGAGGAAATACCTACCTAGCCAGAGTCCCCGTAGGAACTACGATCAGTCAATTGGAAAAATGTGAGGTAGTGCACCTACGGCGCATCTCAATCGAAGATAAAATTTCACCTGAATTAAAAGACGGTAACTTTCCTGAATGGGCAGTAAAATTAGCGGGTACAGTTGATGTAGCCATCAGTTTAGTGGATGCTTCCGCTAATGCTCGGATGGCATTTATCCAAAAATATCATATTAGAAATACAAAATTGCTAATGGGAGGAGAACTCCTCATCGGTCGAATCCAACAAGCCATCTTTCAAGAGCTGGTAGCTTCTCCGATGGTTGTTCAGATAGATGCCATCGAGCCACCTATAAAATCTTTAAATCAAGAAAATCGGGTAGGGCAAAGAGTAAATATTCTTCAATCGAGCCTGCCCGGCGGAAGAAACCTTGATGGTGCAGGAGTCGTAGTAGGGGTAGGTGACGGTGGAGAATTAGGAACGCACATTGACTTTGAGGACAGAGTCATCAACTACGCCAATGGGACTTATACTTCCTTTGGTCAGCACGGAGATCACGTAGCGGGTATCATTGGGGGTGCTGGTAATCTGGATCCCGTACATAAGGGAATGGCACCCGCAAGTACGATCATTACTCAGAAGACCACATCCATTATCGGTAATGCACAAACGTACTACAATAATCACGAGATGATAATGACCAACAATTCCTACGGAGTTGGGTACAATTGCGAAAACAACGGGTCGTATAATTTCAGTAGTAGTAATTTGGATTGGCAGAGCAGAGAAATGCCCTATTTGCTCCACGTATTTGCTGCGGGAAATAGCGGGTACTCGGTTTGCGGCAGCTACCCCGATGGCTTCAAATCTGTATTAAGATATTATCAGAGTGCCAAAAATGTACTGACAGTAGGAAATACTAAGGAGGATAGAACCCTCAACGGCGGTAGCAGCAAGGGACCAGTTCAGGATGGCAGATTAAAACCAGAGATCAGTGCCTTCGGTACCAACGTGACCAGTACGGGAGCTAATAATAATTACTACCCCGGAACAGGGACGAGTATGGCCGCACCGTCGGTAGTGGGTACATTGGCACTTTTGAATCAGCTTTACAGAAATTTGAACAACGGAAATAAACCTGTCGGGGCATTGATGAAAGCCATTGCTTGCAATACTGCGGACGATCTAGGCAACGTTGGGCCCGATTATTCTTTCGGATACGGATTGATTAATGCGCGGAGAGCCGCAGAATGTATCGAAAATAATAGATACGATTCGGAGTCGCTATCAGATGGAGAAACGAGGACGTTCAACATTACTGTGCCCAGCGGTGCTGCTCAGGTAAAAGTAATGTTATACTGGCACGACAAAGAAGCATCTGCCTATCCCGATAAAGCATTAATCAACGATTTGGATTTGACATTGACGACTCCCGGAGGAGCTACCTATCTTCCGTGGGTACTCAATCACGATACCCTACATGTCGAAGATTTGCCAACCCGAAAAGTAGATACCTTAAATAATATGGAGCAAGTAACCTTAGACAACCCAACGGCGGGCACGTACACTATCACCATTAAGGGAACTCACATTCCTAGCGGCCCGCAAGATTTTTTTATTACTTATGATTTTTTGACCAACGATGTCCTACTGACCTATCCTTACGGAGGGGAGGGATTTGAACCCGGTTCTACTCAATTGCTCCAATGGGATACCGACATCACCAATACTTCTGACTTTACCATAGAATACTCCATCAACGGAGGAAACAACTGGAACACCATCGCTACTGGGGTGGATGCAGGAGCGCGCCATTACAATTGGTCAGTACCCAACGTAAATACGGAAAACGCCTTCATCAGGATCACCAAAGAAAACGCCTCAACAACCGATGAAAACAATTATCCGTTTTACATTTTAGAACGA
Source organism: Bacteroidota bacterium (assembly GCA_039027925.1). GTDB lineage: Bacteria > Bacteroidota > Bacteroidia > Chitinophagales > Saprospiraceae > CAJQQY01. Next base: position 2,125 of record JBCCJE010000551.1, on the reverse strand, counting down.
CCGATTCATCTCGAAGCCACTCCAGTATGTGAAGGACATCTGGAAATTACCTGGGATGCCGTTGCTGGAATGACATCCTACGAAGTTTACACGCTGAGTGGATCAGAGATGGTCGTGATTGACACAACAACAACTAATACCTACTACACCGAAAGCCTCACTCAAGGAGAAAATTACTGGTACGCCGTTCGGGGGCTCGGCGCACAAGGCGGAAAAACGGAAAGATCTATCGCTATCGAAATGACACCTAGTACTGGCGGTATCTGCCCTTGGGACTACGACCTAAAACTGCAAGACATCTCCTTCGAAGCAGTAGGGCGGGCAGGTACGTCCATCTCATTGAGCAATTCCGAAAGTATCACCGTTGGTATCAAGAATCTGGGTATCAATACCATTGATAGTTTTGATGTCGAATATGAAATCAATAACGGAACAATGGTTTCTGAAACCCATTACGATCAACTCCTATCAGGAGATTCGATCACGAAAACATTTGCTACGACTGCTGATCTATCAACGCCGGGCATTTACAATATCAATGCCTACGTACAGATACCCGAAGATGTCAACTTTGACAATAACGAAATCGTAGGGCAGACCCAAGCCGTACAGCTAGCCAATGACCCTATCACTTTGCCTTTTGGAGAAAACTTCGAGGGAATAAACGTAGCTACTTTTGGTAGTAAAAAAATAGGATTGACGGGAATCATAGCGTGGGATTTTAATCCCGACAGCAGCGGTGAATTGATCTTTGTGGACGAAGGCACTAATAAATGTGTGGAGACAAAAAGTTTTTCTAACAATAGTACTACGGAAGGACTGACACTCACGCTGAATATGACCAACTACACTATTAGTGAAGAAATCTACGTCTCCTTCGACTACAAATATACCTATCCAGATATGCTCGGTGAAGGCGATACTATTTATATCCGAGGATCAGATACCGATGACTGGATAGCGTTGGAAAAATTAAATCCCGTAGCACATTGGATAAATTCAGAAAATGACATTAGCCAAAAGCTAAGTGAACACGGACAAAATTACTCCAGTAGCTTTCAGATTCATTTTTCGCAAGGGAGCAATACGGGGTATGCTTTGGATAATTTCTTAACGTATTCCTTGACACCATTGCCAGTAGAACTGACATCTTTTACGGCAACACGCCAAGGCGATGATGTCATACTGATATGGGAAACCTCAAGTGAACTCAATAACGAAAGATTCGATATAGTAGTGGCGGGACAACCACTACCCACAGATGAAGAAAATTATAAGCGAATAGGAACGGTGTCCGGCGCTGGCACAACAACAACTAACCAATCATACACATTTTTAGACGACTCCCCATTCAAGTCCGGACTCCGTTACTATCGCTTAAAACAATATGACTTCGACGGCACCTACCATTATTCTGATTACCGAGTGATTGATTTTGGAGCGATACCCAAAGTCAAGATATTTCCAAATCCATTTGTACACCAGATTAATGTTGGATTCCTAGAAGCAAATACGCATCTTCAAAAGATTCAATTGGTCAGTACCACCGGACGAATCGTGTTCGAGACTACCAACGTAGAAGGTGCCGAAAACTTCGAACTACAATTGGAGCATAATATCTCACCGGGAATGTATTTTTTACGATTGATTACAGCGGAAGGAATACAAACGTATCCCGTACTAAGGAGTGAACAATGAGTACCGTGATTGGGCTACGATAAGCTCAGTTACACCGTGCTGAAATAAGCCAAATTATTTCAGCATCGTAACCATGAAAAACTCATTTTTTCATTTCATAGAATTGTCAAGCATGATTTTGAAATAAAATCATGCTTTTTTTTTGCTTTTTTTCTTCACAATTTTTTTTAGAATAATTCACAAAAATAAATCATTATTCCATTTTTTAAAATCACAAAATACTGATTATCAGTATTTTATGATTTTATGGATTAACGGAACTGGATAAAATAAGATTCACAATTGCGCATTTTTGTCTTTGTTGGAGGGGAATGGTGCGCCTATATTTGTATTGTATTTGATAGGAAACGAGGTTGAAAGAAAAACAAATCGAATAAAAGATTCGGTTTTCGCTGATTAAGAAATGTCAGCAACATCAAACTTGGAT
>JBCCJE010000550.1:0-4471 GCA_039027925.1 Bacteroidota bacterium | reverse complement strand
TTTATTTTTATATAGCCAAAAAAAATGCCAAAACTATGGTCAATGAAAGAATGAACTTCCCTCCCATTCGAGATTCCCTCCAAAGTAATTCGAAGCTAATTTATCCACTCATTTCTATTCCAAAAACCGATAATGGGTTGGATTACATTCTATAACCAAATCCATATTTTAACAGCATGACTAAATTAAAATCAATTGAACTTCTTTTACAGGATAGAAAACTCGACCATAAAAGCCTCAATCAGGTAAAGGGAGGGTTTATGAGCCTTGCCGATGCCATTGGCAGCGCCGGTGCAGGCATACCGCCACCCGGCAGTAGTGGCGACGATTAAAAATAGAAAGGGGACACTCATCGGAGTATCCCCTTTTTATTTTGAGCAAAAGCCCAAAATCAAATGGCATTGACGAATAGGTTCAGATCATCTTCCTTGTTTAAGTTTAGCTTTTTTTTCAAGCGGTACTTCGACATCTCCACACTTTTCTTTTCGATAAATAAAAGATTGGCAATATCCCACGCACTCATGCCCAAGCGAATGTAGGCACTTAACTTCAGATCATTTTGGGTCAGCTTAGGATTGATGTCTAATAGTTTGCTAAAAAAGTTAGGATAGTTTTTCTCAAATTTCCGTTTGAAATCGTAGAAGTTTTCTTCCAGCTCTAAGTTGGCTTCTATCATTTTTAGGAGTTTGTGGAGTTCTTTTTTTTCTGCCCCACGGATAGAGTTGAGCATGGACTTCATGCTGTGTTTTAATTCGTTTAAGAATTTATTTTTTTTACCAGAGGAAATCGTCTGCGCCACCAATTCGTTGTTGAGTTTGCTGAGTTCAAATTCCTTTTCTAGCAATTCTTTTTGCTTTTTTTCCAGTATTAATTTTTCGGAAATGTTTTTGAAGGCACAGACAATGTGGGGAACACCGTTGTAGTTGATTTTAGCGAAAGTTTGTTCTACAAACGACACGTGACCAAAATCATCGTGGTACTCTGCTCGGAAAGGTGACATAAAATGTAGTGGGCTATCCAAAAACTCTTGGAGGTTGAGTACCCGATTGACCTTATCAAATACCTTGTGGATGTGCTGACCAATGAGATTGTGCTTAGTAGTGAGTTTCATAAATTGGATGGAACTGTCGTTGCAATCCACCACTTGTCCATTTTTATTTAAAATCAAAAGTCCATCGAAGGTAAGATCGAACAGCATGCGATATTTTTGCTCACTAGCTGCAATTTCTGCTTGTGCTACCTTCGACTCGGTGATGTCTCTGGATACACTCAGCATACCGATAATTCTTTTGCGGCTATCGTACAACGGTTTTTTGATAGTTTCAAACCATTTTTCTTCCCCTGAAGCTACGATGAGTTTTTGTTCTTTGCTCGTATCACCATCCAGCATCTGATAATCATCTTTGAGAAAACTCATATCTTCCTCAAAGTAGTTTGCCACTTCTTCGTCCTTTTTCCCAATGAGTTCCACTTCGTTTTTTTTGAAATAATTACGAACAGCTTCGTTGACAAAAGTGAGTTCTTGGTTTTTATTTTTTGTGAAAATCAGGTGGGGGTTCGTATTGGCAATTTGATTCAAAAACCAATTTTTCTCCAAAAGGACACTTCGGTACGTGGACAAACTTTTATTGTACTGCGAGAAACTAGCCGCAATAATTAAAAAACTGATTACGGTCATTGCGATGTCCAGCTCCTCCGAATAAGGTACGGGCGATACCTGAGTGTGATATACCAACGTGTAATAAGTAATCAAACTCAGGATGGCAAAAGTTAGATTTTGGATTTGAAAAAATGGTTTGGGAATAATCAAATTAAGCACAAAGAATATGGTGACAATGACTACAGGCACGGCGTAAATTTGTCCAACAAAAATAGGATAAAGACCAAAAATAATATACGCAATGGACGCCAAATAAAAAACGGGCGTCATACGTCCTTTGTCCAAAAAGAAATAGCAAGCGATGTATATGCCCTCTAGGATAAGCGCAATGACAAATGCTTCCTGAATATCCCAAAAGTAGAAATGGATAGCGAGTGGTAGATTAAGTACGGCGGCAAAGATGGCGATACGTTGGAGAAATAACCAACGCTCCGACTTGGTATCCTGCGCAAATAGATCATTCAATATTTCCTTCTGGAAAATACCAATCCGCGCAAAAACAACTCCAATCAAGAATGCCAGCAGTAAGAAAATACCAACGATCACTCCGAGTGAAGTGATTTCACCTTGGGATGACTGATCGCCGGTTGGGCGTAGAGGCACATTGGTATCGGAGAGATGCTCTGCTAAGGTGATGGATTGGATTTGGTTATTTTGTTGTTTTTCATTTTGTAGCTCCTCGGCTTTGTTTTGATACTTGAGTGCATTTTTAAAATCTTTTTTGCGCTCATAGATCTGCGACAAAAGCTGATAGAAATTAATCGCTTCTTTTTTATTACCCTGAGCTAGTGCTTGCTCTACATTTTCGAGCGCAATGAGGAGTGCCCCATCAGTATCCTGCAAGTCCAGTTTGATCTGCACAATTGATCTATATGCCTTGAAGGTGTAGATGCTAGAGCCTATCTCTTCCAAATCAGCGATAGCTCTTTGCGCTTCGGCAATGGCTTTTTGGTATTGCGATTTTTTTCTATAAATGTTACTGAGGTTGATGCGGACATCACTTTCTATTAGCTTAAAATTATTTTCTTTGGCTGTCTTAATCGCTTTTTTCGCCGCATCCATTGCGAGGGGGAGTTCTCCCCGTAGTTCATACAGTTGTGTCAAGTCTTTGTGTACGTAGCAGTAGTGATTGGGCTGGTTATAGAATTGTGCTTTTTTGGCAGCTTGGGTAAAATAAGATAAGGCACTATCGTAATCACCGATGTCCATATTTACTTTGGCTAAAATCCCTAAAGCTGGAAGCGATAAAAAATCCCAGTCTAACTCCTGACTCAGACGCATAACTTTTTTGCCGTACTGAACGGCGATGTTCAGTTCTCCCAGCGCGTGGTACGAAAATCCTAGGCTATTGTGAATCTCCACGTAAAGGCTATCGCCGATGGAGTCAAAGTTGGTGAGGATTTCATTTTGAATTTGGATACTCTTCAAGTAATCTCCTGCTAGCAAATGATTGACGGCCACCCGATTGAGGTAGTAGGCTTGTCGGTGGGGGGGAGCTATCCTAGCGGCGAGGTCGTAGGCTTTTTGAGCGTAAAAAATACTTTTTTCGTTATCCGTAAATTGATTCTTAGCGGCGAGTTGCTCAAAGAGCAATAGCTTTTCTTGATCGTCATCAGAATTTTCAATTTGTGATAGTAGTTGTGTTTGGGTTTGTCCTAGGCATATCTGAAATAACAATAATAACAACACTCCAGTAAATACCTTTCTGCTTGGGTTTGTCAGTAGCATGAGTTTTTTGTTTCAATTCTTTTTTAAATCTTTGGGTACTAGCAATGAGATCGTAGGAAGGTACGTGTGTATTTGTTGCAAAAAATAAAAGGCTTGTTTTTGTGTGTCGCCGAGCGACAAAACTAAATTAGTAAAACCTTACCGAAAAATCCTCAGAATGTCGGATAAATTTAAATTATTTACATGTTTGTAATTTTGCTACAAGTGGAGTATTTAGCATTTCTCCTCGCAGCAGTCTCGAGAGGCTTTCGCAGTTTTGGTGAGTCCGTGAATAAATTGTTGAAAAAAAGAAAAAAAGTTGAACCAGTTGGCAGCAATCTTAGTTACCTTATCGTTTTGTATGCAGAAATTCGATCAAAAAGATAACACTCGGTTATCCCATTCGATTATCCAAATGTCAAAATTTACTTAAAATGTTAGAGGGAACGAAGTGAGAATCAGTCAGGCTGCTAGCTTCTCCAACTAATTAGACAGAAAACTGAAAAGCAGTTCACCAATCCGGATGAGCTGCTTCTCTTATTTGGAATGTTTGTTTTCAATTCTCATATCTGCCATTCTGAAAAACAATCCTAAATCCATACGTCCAGAAGCGATCTTCAAAATTGGTGATGCCAGCGTCCGTTCCCAACTCCTCTTCTACATCTTTAAAATTAAAATCTGTCCACGGAACGTGTACGTAGGGCTGAAAACTAACAGACAACGCATCTCCATCGTAAGAATTAAAACTCAGAAAAAACTGACTACTCCAGCCCACATCTTCGTACATGATGTACCGATCTGATCGCTCACTCGTTTCGGTACGTATTCTTATACCCGTTCTACCGAAAGAGCCACCAAAGGAAAAATTTTTAATAAATAACTCTAAGCCCGCCGAGTAGGTCTGCATACGGTAGAAGTTTTCTCTGGTGACCGTAGAGCCGTTGGCTGCTTTTCCCCGAAAATCACTCGTTTGGAATAATGGCTGCCAGCTAGCCGTAATGGCTACTGGATTCAGTCGGTATCTGAACCCGATCTGCGTGCCGTGCCACCCACGTACTTCTGACATGGCTTGGTACTCAGTCAGGGTTTGGTTATGGTTAGCGT
>JBCCJE010000549.1:0-4472 GCA_039027925.1 Bacteroidota bacterium | reverse complement strand
TGTAAATTTATTAATGCACCATTCCTTAGTTCAAGATTTGTAATTTGGCAAACTTCAACATGATCCGACGCTCGGGACTATCTATTCCTTCGAACAGGATAGTTGCCACTCGGTTATCAGTTGCGCCGTCAATGCTCGTTACTTTCCCTTCTCCGAAGCGGGTATGTAGGACTTTCATCCCTGGTTTTATTTCCGAAGGATGGTTGGGTTTGAAGGTATTCATGTCCACTACGATCTTAGGCTTGATGGCTGTTCCTCTTTTCTTAAAATTTCCCCGTACGCCCGAAGTCTTTCGACCTTCTTTCTGCCCAAGTTTAGCGCCCATTTTTCCTCCCACACTCAGTGAGGTATCCAAGTGTCGAATAGATATTTCTTGTAAAAAACGACTCGGCTGATTGTATTTCATCTCGCCAAACTTATAGCGACTTTTGGCAAATGATAATGTAAGTAGTTGTTCTGCCCTCGTGATCGCTACGTAAAATAATCGCCGCTCTTCGTCCAAACCTTCCCTTGAATCTAGTGACATGTACGATGGAAATAAATTCTCTTCCAAGCCTACCGCAAATACTGACTTGAACTCTAGTCCCTTAGCCGAGTGAACAGACATCAAGGTAACGTATTCGTTTTCTTCTTCCGCTTCGGAATCAAAGTCAGTTAGCAACGCAATGTTTTGTAAATAGCTTGTTAGCGTTTTGTCGGGGAGTGTTGCTTCGTCTATCAATTCATCGTTTTCCACAAAGTCTTTTACAGCATCTAACAACGCATTTACATTTTCTAATCGGCCCATTCCCTCTAAGGAATTGTCTTTTTGCAAGTCAGCCAGCAGTCCACAATTTTTCGCTACGTGTATAGCCACCTCGTAAGCGTTGCTGTTATTTGCCTTACGAGTAAACGAATTAATCATTTTGATAAATGAATTGATGGAGCTTTTGGCTTTGGTGCTGACTTGAACTAGCGGCAAGCATTCCCACATGGTCTTTCCCGATTCTGTAGCTAGGTTGGAAATTTTACTGATGGTTGTTTTTCCAATGCCCCGCCGTGGGTAATTGATCACCCGTTTGAGGGCTTCTTCGTCTCTTTTATTGGCCGTCAATCGCAAATAGCCGAGCAGGTCTTTAATTTCTTTTCTTTGGTAAAAAGAAAGCCCACCAAAAACCTTGTAAGGAATATTGTACCGACGAAGGTATTCCTCAAAAATTCGGGACTGAGAGTTGGTTCGGTACAAAATAGCAATCTCACTATTTTTGAGATGAAAGCGATTTTTTTGCTCCAGAATGACGTCTGCTACTCGCTTTCCTTCTTCGGTATCCGTCATCGCCTGAATGACCGCAATTTTTTGACCCGCTCCTTTGTGCGACCAAATCTTTTTGGGAATTTGTTTGGAATTATGCAAAATCAACTCGTTCGCCGCCTGAACGATGTGTTCGGTAGAGCGGTAGTTTTGCTCTAGCTTGAAAGTCTGCAACGTTTTAAAATCTTTTTCAAAATCTAAAATATTTTCTATCGTCGCTCCACGAAATGCGTAGATACTTTGCGCGTCATCTCCCACGACGCAAATGTTCTCCGAACTACCGGGGTACTTTACCAATTTTTTGATAATCGAATATTGCAAATAGTTGGTATCCTGAAACTCATCTACTAAAATATATTTAAAACGATGCCGATATTTTTCCAATACATTATCGGGATTTTGGTGCAGCAATCTGAAAAGCTGATACAGTAAGTCATCAAAATCCATTGCTCCCGCTTTTTGGCATCTCGCTACGTATTTTTCGTAAATGGCATGAATGTAAGGGCGTTTGCTCATTTTATCCTGCACCAACAACTCTTGATTATCCTTGTATGCTTTTGGAGTTATCAGTGTACTTTTCGCCGACGAAATCCTACTCCTAACTCCATTGGGCGAATATACCTTGGGATCAAGATTCATCTGCTTGATGATATCTGTCAATAAACTTTTCGAGTCGTCGGTATCGTAGATCGTAAAACTAGATTCGTAGCCAATTTTGTTGGCTTCCACCCGAAGTATCCTCGCAAAGATAGAGTGGAACGTACCTGCCCAAACTCGATCTGCCTTGTCTCCGACTACCTTCGCAATTCGGGCTTTCATTTCCCTCGCTGATTTATTAGTAAAAGTTAACGCCAAGATTTCCCAAGGGGCAGTTCCTTCTTCGATTAGGTGGGCTATCCGATAGGTGAGTACCCTCGTTTTTCCCGAACCAGGCCCAGCGATCACTAGGACGGGCCCCTCCGTAGTGGTTACAGCAGCACGTTGAACATCATTCAACTCTTGTAGGTAGGATTTCATAATTTAAGCAGTTATTGGCTTTCAGACCAAAGGGTAGGCGTCTGTCATTCCTAAGGAAAACCAATTTTGTTTTTTTGTTTTGAAAAAAATTAAACTGTACCTCTATTGCGGTTTCTCCAAACTGATAGCAGCAATCTGAATGGCAGCAAAACGGTGACTACTAAACTAGCTGCCCCGAAGAAGTTCATTTGAGTTTTAATGTAACTCGCAAATGACCAATGCTCATCGTAGGGCAGATTTTTCACTAGGCTGTCAATTCCATTCTCATCTAAGTATGCCCTTACTTCATTGATCTCTCCACCTAAGTAAAAACCTAGGGGAAGGCACAAAAAAAATATGAGCACTTTGAGCGATTGCCGATGCGCTAGAAAAGTATATTTTAGGAGAAAAAAATACCTAGCAAACGTAATGAAAACAACGATGAAAACTATGTTTGGAAATAAAAAAGGATAGCTATCTACATTCTTCATAATGGGAAATAAAACCGCTATCGCAACCACAGCGGTAAACATCCACCAGATTAATTCCATCCTAAGTTCCAATGATTTTTGTTTTTCCATATTGCTAAAATCAAGTCGGCAAATTTAAGTCTTTTAGGAGAAATATTATTTTGATGTGGGCATTACTTTTCCAAAGCCGCCACAATTTTCAGTCCTGAGTCCCTGTAGTTTACAAATGTACCACTAGGGACTTTAGCCAACGGGATAGTATTTTTTGGAAATTCGAACCATTGGACGTAGCGCGAAAAACTATACTTTTCTATCGAACTTGGAAGTGGGTCAGAATCAATCAATCCTGCCCCCAAGAGTTTACCATCTTTTTGTGTGGCAATAATCACGTCGTTTATTTTTGATTTCAGGCAATACCTTTTTAATAATCTTCTTGGTACAATAGCTAGATCACTCACCCAATTATTGAAAGTGGTAGTATCCCAAATTCCTGAATATTTTTTAAAATAGTCAAAATCACCGTGGAGAAAGTGTCTTTGCATTTTTAGACTTTCCTGCCAAATGTCTTCTTCGCTTTTTGAAAAGATCGCTAACCATACTTTGGCACCCTTGATAATTGCGTAGCGCAAATCGTAGATATTCCAAAGACTAGGCTTCAACAATTTGAAAAATTCAGGACTTGGTGGATTAGTGTGCGTATGCAGATTTAAGGGTTCGGTTTTGTACCAAAGGCGTTCAAATGCCGCTGTGTAATCTGTGGTAAGCAACTCATTCTCAATTATAAGGACGTTGTCGGCGTGCTTGGTTCTAGTCCAATTGTACGAACCAGTCAGTAACCTTTTACGATCACTAATTGCAAATTTATGATGTAGCAGTTGATCTTGATTATAAACATTGACTTCACTACCTCGCTCGATCAATTCGTAAAATGGCAATCCTTTCTGATGAAAGTTAGCTTGGTCAAACTGAACAATCAATCTAACCTTGATTCCTTGCTGTGATTTTTTGAGTAGGATGGAAAATAATAGTGGATTGGAGAACCAACACATCGCAATATCAATTTCTGCTTGAGTTTGATACAAAAATTGGCTTACTGCTTTTTCATTATTTTGAAAAGAAGCATTTATCATCTCATAGATATTTTAATAATTATGAAGATAATAAACTTTCTGATAGGATATACATAAAACAAAAAAGTCTTGCTCGGGGTGTGTACCCTAAACAAGACAATTTATATTAAAACGGCAGCGACCTACTCTCCCACCTTTCGGCAGTACCATCGGCGCTGAGCGGCTTAACTTCTCTGTTCGGAATGGAAAGAGGTGATCCCGCTCGCTATAACCACCATAAACTCTGCCCCTAGCCCCTGAAGGGGAACTCTTACGCTTTTGCAAGAGCACGCTAGAGTTATATTTTATTGACAACCAGAAGTAAATTTGTAAAACAACTCCTTTCGGAGTAAACTACTACTTGCATTTAGTTTACTTAAATAAGTACTACTATTTCATGCACTTTACTTTTTGATCTTTGATCTTTGATCTTACGATTCTAAAATCTGATTCTAAAATCAAAAAGTAATTAAGGTAAAAAAGAAAAAAAGGAAGCATTTGGGTAATTAGTACTACTCGGCTGCATACGTCACCGCACTTCCACCTGTAGCCTATCTACGTAGTGATCTTCTACGACCCTTTTGATTTATCGCTAAATCATGGAAT
>JBCCJE010000548.1:0-4478 GCA_039027925.1 Bacteroidota bacterium | reverse complement strand
GTGGAACGTCTTGGTGGATGGTTTTACCTGTATTGCGAAGTCGCTGAACTCGAAATTGTTGGCACAGGCTTTCCGTACAGATTATTCTAGGATTCAATTCACCCCCGATTTGATGCCAACGGATGTGGTGGGTACTACGGTTTATAATTTACAAACCTCAAAATTTTCGTTCAATCAAGGGCCTATTTTTTCCAATATTATTTTGATTGATGAGATCAATCGAGCGCCCGCCAAGACACAATCTGCCCTCTTTGAAGTAATGGAAGAGTACCAAGTGACGATGGACGGCGAGACTTACAAAATGGGGTATCCCTTTTTTGTAATTGCTACTCAAAATCCAATTGAGCAAGAAGGGACTTACAAGTTGCCAGAGGCGCAGCTAGATCGTTTTTTATTTAAAATAAGCCTCCACTATCCCAATTTGGAGGAGGAAAAATTAATCCTACAGCGTTTTAAAAATGATTTTAAAATGCGACAAAAGGAGGAAGTCCAGCCCGTTTGTTCCGCCGAGGACATTAAGGAGTGTCAGGAGTTGATTGAGCAAGTCCACATCAAAGATGAACTCCTCGATTACATCGCGGCTATCATTCATAATACTCGTAATAATGGCGACTTGTTTTTGGGGGCTTCTCCCAGAGCATCACTAGCCATTATGAAAGCGTCCAAAGCAGTTGCTGCCATGGCGGGTCGTGATTTTGTAACGCCCGATGATATTCAGTACGTCGCTTATCCGGTTTTGAATCATAGGATCATCTTGACCCCCGAGCGAGAGATGGAAGGCTACGGAGCGCAGGATGTGGTGAAAGATATTATTAAGAAAATTGAAGTGCCGAGGTAAAATTAATGCTGAATTCTTAGACAATCTTATTGAGTTTGAAAAACATATTCCTTTCTGATAGATTTTTCCTTTTGTTTGCGGGTGTCGTCATGGTGTTCGTGTTGAGTTTTCCGTTTGGATTTTTGTTTCCTTTAGCGCAGACGTTATTTGTTTTGGCGTTGGTCCTCGTTGCTGTTGACGGGATGCTGCTGTACGGTGGTAGCCAAAAACTAAAAGTGCGGCGGTATTTGCCTAAGGTTTTTTCGCTGGGTGATCCCAATCGAGTTAGAATTGAGATTGAAAATTTATCCAAGCAAAAATTGAAGCTGCGAGTCATTGACGAAATTCCCGTTCAATTTCAGATTAGAAATTTTGAAAAAGTACTCGAACTAGAACCCGAAGAGGTGCAGGCAATCAACTATCCTTTAGTGCCCAAGTCAAGGGGCGAATATACCTTTGGTGCTGTCAATGTTTTTATAGAATCATTTTTAGGATTGGTGCAGCGGAGGATTCGGCACGATTACGCCATGAGTCTGCCGGTGTATCCCTCGATTGCCCAGATGAAAAATTTGGAGCTAAAAGCATTTGATCGGGTTTCACTTTCTACGGGCATCAAGCGTATCCGTCGCGTAGGTCACAGCTACGAATTTGAGCAAATCAAAAACTACGTACGGGGGGATGATTACCGAAGCATCAATTGGAAAGCTAGCAGTCGTCGGGGGGCACTCATGGTCAATCAGTATCAAGACGAACGGGCACAGCAGATTTATTCGATCATTGATAAAAGCCGCGCGATGCGGATGCCTTTCAATGGATTGAGCCTGATGGATTACGCCATCAACTCCAGCTTGGTGATGTCCAATATTGCGCTACAAAAACATGATCGGGCGGGACTACTCACCTTCTCGGATATCATCGGAACTACCATCAAGGCGGATCGAAAACCCAACCAACTGAACAAAATTCTAATTGCACTCTACAAAGAAAAAGAAAGAAATCTCGAAGCCAATTATGAACTCCTCTACCACTCTGCCCGCAAACTCATCAAAGGTAGAAGCCTGCTGATGCTCTACACAAATTTTGAAAGTATGTACGCCTTGGAGCGCGTGCTGCCCATTTTACGAAGAATCAACACCTTACACTTGCTCGTAGTCGTATTTTTCGAAAATACCGAAATCAATGATTTTGCAAAAATAAAAGTCAATACCACGCAGGATATTTACCACCAAACGATCGCCCAAAAGTTTCTCAACGAAAAAGTACAAATGGTACACAAACTCAGGCAGTACGGTATCCAAGCTATCCTCTCCAAGCCCGAAGATCTCTCCGTAAATTCTGTCAACAAATACTTAGAATTAAAGTCAAGAGGGCTGATTTAAATTTCTTCCAATGACATTCGTCACCCTCCAAAATCAGTTTCCAATGACATTTGTCAATGGCAATTAACTCTTACAGAAACATGACATTATTCAGGCGTTAATGGCATACTTTTGATGCTTGAAAAGAAGTAGGAAAAAGTATGCTCGCAAATTTTAAAATAATAACGATTACCCATAAAAACGTTCCACTCAAAGAACTGAAAAACTTTATAGTTCCTTCGGTTGATGAGCAAGAACTACAAGCAAAACTAGCTGATCTCAAAGCTACGTTTGGTGTACAAGAGTTGCTATACTTAGCCACTTGCAATCGCGTCATGTACTTTTTCTACTTGGAAGAAAATATTGATTTTCCTTTCGTTGAGCAATTTCTAAATCAAGCCAATCCAGATTTTCAGAATAATAAAGTTGAGGGCTTAATCAACGCCATATCCTTGTTGGAAGGATACGATGCCATCAAGCATCTTTTGGAGGTAGCTTCTTCAATTGATTCGTTGGTGATCGGCGAGAGACAAATTTTGAAGCAACTCAGAACTGCTTTTGATGATTGTAGTGGTTGGAAACTAACGGGCGATCACGTTCGACTAGCAATGAAAGTTTCCGTAGAGACGGCCAAAAAAGTGTATTCCGAAACTAGAATTGGAGAGAAGCCCGTATCGGTTGTTTCGCTCGCCATCCAAAAGTTGTTGAAAGCTAAATTTCCTAAAACTGGAAAATTACTTTTAGTTGGGGCAGGGCAAACGAACCTATTGGTAGGTAAGTTTTTGAAAAAGCATCAATTCCAAAACGTGACGATCTTCAATCGCTCTTTGCCGAGAGCACAAAATTTAGCAGAGTTGATTGGTGTGGAAGATGCCTTCCTCTTGGAGGATTTAAAAAATTACCGTGACGGGTTTGACGGAATTATCGTTTGTACGGGTTCGGATAACCCAATCATCACCAACGAGCTTTACCGTTCTCTACTACAAGGAGATAGTGGCAAAAAACTGATTATTGATTTGGCCATCCCGAATAATGTGGAGAAATCCATTGCGAAAGATTTTAATGTCAACTACATAGAAATCGAAAATTTAAAAAATTTGGCTAGTGAAAATTTGGCGTTTCGTCAAAAAGAAATTTCCAAAGCAAGAGAAATCATTGATGAGCAGTTGACTTCTTTTGGAAAAATTCACCAACAAAGACAGATAGAAAAAGCGATGCGCCACGTACCGGAGCAAATCAAAGCAGTAAAATCGCACGCAATGAATCAGGTGTTCAAAAAGGATTTAGAAAATTTAGATAAAGACGCTTTGGATATTTTGGAAAGGATGATGAGCTACATGGAACGAAGGTGTATCAGTATCCCGATGAAAGCCGCCAAAGAATCCATCACTACGGCGTGAACACAAAAGGTTTAGTCAAAGCAGGCTAAACCTTTTGTTATTTTGAGACAGTACCTCTGTCCGTTTTTCTTTGTTCGATTTTTAAAAACTCTTTCTTAGATTTTAAATCCGTTTTTGACAAAGGTGGTTGGTCGTAATAATTTCTCAAAACGGCTGTGTGCTGGGTATTTAAAAAATGAACCTCTTTGCCCCGAATATAACCTCGCTTGCCACTCGCAGATTGAACGTACAGATAAGGCGCAATCTTTTTAACTCCATTGGACTTATATATTTTTTCGAAATGCTTAATGACCACAAAGGGTTGATAGGGTTTTAGGGCTTCTATTTTTTCGGAGAGGAAAGAAGTCTCTGACATCAAATAGACTTTAGGTCGCTTCACAATCCCTTTGAGGGGACTTTTATTTTTTTTGTAAAATTGCACGAATCGTTTTTTCCTCGTATCCCAAGCGTAAGTGTATGTGACAAATTCCAAACACCGCTCCTGAGTTTGGCTTTTTTTATCAAACTCAAATGGGAGGCTAAATTTTTCGCACTTCAAAAAATCCACATACTCTACCCGAATACTTTGTCCGCTGACTTCAATTGATTTGAACATAGCAGGAGAAATCAAATCATCATCGTAGGTGAGTGTCATTCGCTCGTTCAGCACTTTCGAAAGTGTTCCCGACTGGAGCGAAAAAATTTCCAACACTCGATTTTCTAAATCACTGGACGTAGAATAACTTTTACTTTGCAAAAGAAATTCGACGATGCCATCATCAGTCAAATCAAGCACCTCAAATCGTTGAATCTCTTTTCGGCCCATTGCACTATGATTTTCTTAATTGAAGTGGGCAGATTTTCCGTGCTCGTTGGAAAACACCACGTATTATTAGTGATAGATAGGATTCAAAAAATAGTTGT
>JBCCJE010000547.1:0-4479 GCA_039027925.1 Bacteroidota bacterium | reverse complement strand
TACAAGACTAAATATCAAAACTAAAATACTTTTCCCCAAAAAATAAATTTGTAATGAAAAAGTCTGTAAATAGGACATTTTGTCTATCTTAGCAAAAAGCTCCTACTTTTTGTAAACAAACATTGGAGAAACAGATAACTTCCAGCATTCGATTCTAACCAAATAGACTTCATTTTTTAACCTTTCTTTTTTACGCTATTATGATAGATTTTATAAATGATTATAAAGTCCCTGACCACGTTTTTGATGAGGTAAAACGCGAGATGGACGACGGGGCGAGGGGGTACCAAAATTTTATGGAGGTACTATCGGGCATTGACCTGAACGACTTCAAAGCCCTTAACGAAAATGCCAAACTTTCCTTCATGAACCAAGGCATCACCTATGCCCTCTACAACAAAAAAGAAAGTGTAGAACAGATTTTTCCCTTCGACCTTTTTCCCAGAATAATTCATCAATCAGAGTGGGACGAAATTGAGCGAGGCGTCATCCAAAGGAACGATGCGCTCAATAAATTTATCCACGATGTATATAATGAGGGAAAAATTTTAAAAGATAAAATCGTTCCCGAACACCTTATTAAAACTTCCGCGCACTACTGCGAGTACATGAAGAATTTTACTCCTAGAGAAAAAATCTACTGCCATATTTCGGGAACTGATATTATCCGACACTCCGACGGATCGTTTTATATTTTGGAGGATAACTTACGGAGTCCATCGGGTGTGAGCTACGTATTGACCAATCGTTTGGCGATGACCAGAGTGCTTCCCGATGTGTTTAATACGACGACCGTTGAGCCAGTCAGTAATTATACCGATCAATTGCTACAAGCCATGTGGAATGTTTCGGGTCGAGATTTGGGAGATATTTTTTGTGTGTTGTTGACGCCCGGCGTTTTTAATTCTGCCTACTTTGAGCATACCTTCTTAGCCCAAAAAATGAGTATCGAATTGGTGGAAGGTAGAGATTTATTTGTGGAAGATGGCTTCGTGTATCTGAAAACCATTGGGAAAAATATCAGAGTGGATGTGATCTACCGAAGGATTGACGACGCTTTTTTAGATCCTAAAGTTTTTCGAAAAGACTCCATGCTGGGAGTGCCGGGACTGATGGAAGCCTACATCAAAGGCAATGTGAATATTTTAAATGCGCCCGGTACGGGAATCTCTGATGATAAGGCCATTTGTAGTTATGTGCCAGATATGATAAAATATTATCTGGGGCAAGATCCCATTCTTAACAATGTGCCCACGTACATTTGCGAACGCCCAAAAGATTTGCAATACGTCTTGGAAAATTTGAAAAAAATGGTGGTAAAACCCGTGGATATGTCAGGTGGCTACGGCGTCTGTATTTGCGATCAAATGTCCAAAAAAGAGCTAGAACAACTCAAAGAAAAAGTCAAAAGTTATCCCCGAAATTTTATTGCTCAACCTAAGATGATTCTGAGTACCCACATGACTTACATCGAAGAGAGTGAGACGCTCGAACCTCGGCACATTGATCTCCGAACCTTTACTATTTTAGGGGGAAAAGCCCCATTCGTACTCAAAGGAGGACTCACCCGAACGGCCCTCAAGAAGGGAAGTCTGATTGTTAACTCCTCGCAAGGAGGGGGGTCAAAGGATACTTGGATTCTGAATGAGAAGTGGGGCACACAGTATCAAAGTCAGCATTGACCGAAGTCTCTTAATTTTTTTAAATAAAAACAACCTTTATGCTAGCAAGAGTTGCCGAAAGTTTATACTGGATTGGGCGCAATATTGAGCGGTGCGAACATTGTGCAAGGTACATGCACGTACAGTATTTCTCTACCTTGGAGGCGCCGATGTCCCAAAACAAAAGTTTCACGCTCCGTTCCATTTTGTTTATGTCTGGGTCAGAATTTGATACCGCCGCCATCGTCAATGAAAGTGAAGTTTGGCAAAAAGTAATTTTTGATGGCAATAATTCCAGTAGCCTATTTTCGTTGGCGAGGAATGCGCGCGAAAATGCGCGGAGTATTCGCAATAACATTTCCACGGAACTTTGGGAAGCGATCAATAAATGGTATCTATTTTTTAAAAATGTCCAAGGGAAAAAGTTTTCTTCTAGTAAGGTGTTTCCTTTTTCTGCGGAGAATATCGCCCACATTGCCCTGATCCGATCAACGATCAATACCACCCTTTTGCACAATGACATTTGGGGCTTTCTGAATCTTGGGATACACACCGAGCGATCATTGCAGGTTTTGCGGATTTTGAAAAGTAAGATTTCCGATAGCATTATTTTGAGCAATAATGGCGTCAACATCCCACTCCTGCAGTACCAGTGGACAACCTTGCTAAAGTCGGTGGAGGCATTCGACATTTATAAAAAATATTACCGAGGAATTTTATCAAAAGAAACTATCTTTGAGCTGATTTTGACCAATTCCCTTTTTCCTAGATCGCTCGTGTATTCTACCGAAAAAATCAAATTTCACCTACAACGTATCTCCGTTCGAACGGAGGATTTTGATAGTGTTTTTAAAAAAATCAAACAGCGGGTAGAAGAGTGTACGAGTTTCAGCGAATTTGAGCATGAAGAAAAAGTAATTGAAAATATTGCGGAAGCCTACGAGTGTATTTCGGATTTTCATTATCACATTAGTAAGTTGTATTTTCAATGAGGTTGGGAGGAGGGACAAGGTTCGAATCTTAGTCTTTTCTCTCCTCTCGCAGTTAAGAAATGGTCTTTTTTCTCGCTTCTACTAAGTAATGATAAATAATCAAAAAAAAATATGACGTACTGTTTGGGTATAAAAGTTAAAGGTGGATTGATAGCGGTAGCCGATACTAGAATCACCTCAGGCAACGAAACCACTACCTCCAAGAAAGTTTCTTTACACAATAACGAACACGGTTCCATCTTTTTGATGACTTCTGGACTGCGATCTATTCGGGACAAGGCGGTGACGTACTTCGAGGAAATCCTAGAACAAGAAGGCAACAACTACGATAGAATGTACAAAGTGGTGAATGCCTTCGGGATTCAACTGCGGAGAGTAGCGGCCGAGGATAAAAAAGCACTCGGCGAATCTGGGTTGAGTTTTAATTTATTCACCATCGTGGGGGGTAAGTTGGATAATGACAAAGACCACAAACTTTACCTGCTGTACCCCGAAGGGAATTGGATTGAAATAGGAGAAGCTACGCCATTTACGATTATCGGAAATTCTGGATACGGTAAGCCAATACTCAATCGAACTTTGTTTTATGAGTCCTCGCTGCGGTTTGCTTTAAAAACTGGTTTCCTATCTTTTGACTCGACTAGAGTAAGTGCCAACGATGTGGGTTTTCCTATAGATGTAGTACTTTATAACAAGGAGTCTGGGAAGACAATTGAGAAAAGATTTGAAGAAGAAGACCTCAAAGATATTTCAGAAATGTGGGGTGACCGACTAAGTCAAGCTATCAAAGGCATACCAGAACATTGGATAGATGAGTTGAATAGAAGTGTAGAAAGTAAAGATGATATTCCTTTTATAGCTCATGATCAGTAAACTTTTTTCCGCCGCGTGTTCACTCCTCTTTCCCGTTTTTATTTTAATGACAGGGCTGAGTAGCTGCTACACACCTACCGAGGGATGCCTCAATATCGAAGCTACTAATTTTGACGCTGCTGCCGACGAATCCTGCAACGATTGCTGTACTTTTCCCCAACTACAACTGACCATCAACCACGCCATCGAAGTAGATGGAGTTATCAACTCCGACTCCTGTATCACCCACTCTCGGGATTCGGTACTCACCAACGATGGGGTCAATTTTTTCCAACTGCAAGATATTGCTTTTTATCTCTCCGACTTCGAATTGGTGATGCCCACGGGAGATATTTTTGTGGTGGAGGATACGATTTCCCTCATGATTTACGAAGATTTGGTCAGCCAATCCGATAAAGACACCACGGTAAAAGATGACTTCGTACTCATAGAAAGAGGGCTGTTTAGTTACGACGTGGGAGAGTTTCGGACATCGGGTACGTTTTCTCAAATTCGATTTAAAGTAGGTATCCCCCCCAGATTCAACACGACCAATCCCGATACTTTGGCTGCCTCACATCCCTTGAGTAGTGAGCAAGCCATGCACACCGCAGATCGAAGTAGTGGCTATATTTTTCAACAATTCTCCATTGACAAAGATACCTCGGCGGATTCGACGGATATTTTTATTTATAACGTGGATCGGATTTTTACCAGCACCATCCAAATTGACTTACCGCTCAATCTAACTTTTGAGCCTGGATTTGATCTGGAAATCCCTTTAAAAGTAAACTACACCGAGTGGCTTCAAGGCATAAATTTTGCGACGGATGATGATGAAAGCATCAAAACGCAAATTGTCGAAAACACAGCAGGTGCTTTCGAAATTGACAACTAGCTGATAAAGCCTATTAGTTTTTTCTCCATCTTAAAAACTGTGATTCGTTTTATTGCGTTTTTATTTTTAGAAATTC
>JBCCJE010000546.1:0-4482 GCA_039027925.1 Bacteroidota bacterium | reverse complement strand
ATTACGTTTTCGAAGAATATACTCCAAGTCAAAAAAGAATGAAGCGACTCGAAGCAGGTGATGTGGTAAAGGCAAGTCTAGAGTTTCCGATATTCAATAGTACTGAATCCATCAGGATAGATCAGCAAGGTAAGCTCATCCTTTTGGACTATTGGTACATGGCTTGTCCTCCTGGTATGAAAGCGAGTTCATATCTGAATGAGATGTATCACGACTACTCCGAGAAAGAGTTCATGGTGATTGGCATTAATCCATTCGATAAAAAAGAAGATAAATTGATAGAATTTTTAGAAAAGAAAAATATTGACTATCCCGTAAGTTTAGACTTGGAGAAGAAAACGGTGGATTTATTTGGAATCACCGCTTATCCTTCGTTCTTATTGATAGACCAAACAGGGAAGATAATTCTAAGAGAGGATGGGTTTTCAGTCGAAATTATCCAAAAATTAAGATCAGAAATCAATAAGAGAATTTAGGGAAAACTCCAACGAGGGAGCAATCAATTTTTTGAAATAGTATTATATTGAGCTTAACTACTTAGTACCATGCTTTGAGAACTCCGTGGGCTGGGAAAGCGGGAATGTAAGTGTTCTTAAAGCCAAATTATTGAGTGTTTGTTGGCTTTAAGAACTTTTGCTTTATTCATTTGCCATCCCACGAAGTTCTCAAAGCATGGTGCTAAGTAGTTATTATTAAATATCAAAATAGCGAATTATGAAAAAAATTATCGTCATCTACTCAGTCGTTTTTCTGACCATCAACACACTCAGTCTAGCTTTTTTCTATCTTTTTCAGGATACCTTTGAACCAACTTACCCGTACCTTCTAGCTGCGGTTGGATGCATACTTGTTCTTATATTTTCAAAGATGGATGTGAAGAATGGATGATTATATTTTTATCTCCCGAAGAAATTCTCTTGCCGTTTTCGATAGACTTTTTTTATCTAAATTTTGCAGTTTCATTTTTTGAAATCGAAATGAATCCTTATTGAGATTTTTCTTTAGATATGCCCTTGCTGATTTTGAATTTTCTTTTAAGGCTAAATCAACAATCGAATTTAAAATATTTTCATCCTGATATGCCCTGTTTTCTAATGTGATCTCAATGAGTTCTTCGTACTTGCGCTTGTGGGATATTCTTATCAAATGAAATTTTCCCTTTCAATTGTTTTGACTACAAAATCTTCCAAAATATTCCCTAACGATTTTTTTCATAGAGCATCATTGAAAAGCCACTTCAAATGAACACCACCAAAAGAGACCCCTACTGGGAAAATCCAAAAGTATTTAACGAAGGTCAGATTCCACCCCACGCTAATTTTATTCCTTTCTCGGATGTAAATGATTTGTTTTTATCGAGTAGTTTTCGGAGAGCGCAGTCGCCTTGGGTCAAATATTTGGACGGAAAATGGAAGTTCCATTGGGTACACCGACCCGCAGATCGCCCGATGGATTTTTACAAAAATGATTTTGATACGGATAGCTGGGATGAAATCGAAGTGCCCGCCAATTGGGAACTAAAAGGCTACGGTATCCCCATCTACGTGAACGATCGCTATCCTTTTCCGAAAAATCCACCCCGTATTCCGCACGATTATAACCCCGTCGGTGCCTACAAAAAGTCATTCCTCATTCCAGAATCATGGGAAGGTAAGCGAGTCTTTATTCAGTTCGGGGCAGTCAAGTCCGCTGCTCACTTTTGGATCAACGGCATTTATTTAGGATATAATCAAGATTCAAAAACGCCCGTAGAATTTGATCTAACCGACCACTTACAAGCTGGTGAAAATTACATTGCCGTAGAAGTGTATCGCTGGTCAGATGGTGCTTATTTGGAATGTCAGGATTTTTGGCGATTAAGCGGGATGGAGCGAGAGGTATTTTTGTGGGCGACACCGCAAGTGCACTTTGCTGATTTTTTTGTCAAAACACACTTAGATGAAAATTGCGTAAATGCTTTACTACAAGTGGACGTAACGGTAAGAAATTTTAGTAAGAAAAATACCGAAAATGCTTGGATAATCGAAATGCAACTTTGGGATGCCGCCCAACGACTAATTGCCACGACTACGCAAAAGAGGAATGCAATTGATGTTGGGAAAAATATTTCCATTCAATTTTCCCAAAAAATCATTGCTCCAAAAAAATGGACAGCGGAGACCCCCAACCTCTATCAATTGGCTTTGATTTTAAAAAATAAAAAAGGCGAAATCCTGCAAGTCGTTGGTTGCAAGGTGGGCTTCCGAAAGCTAGAAATCATAAATGGTCAACTACTGCTGAATGGCGTAGCGATTACGCTCAAAGGAGTAAACCGACACGAACACGACGAAGTGAACGGACACGTCATCACGGAGGAAAGCATGCTAGAAGATATTCGATTGATGAAGCAGTACAACGTGAATGCGGTAAGAAATAGTCACTATCCTAACCATGCGAGATGGTATGAGTTGTGTGACGAATACGGACTTTACGTAATTGACGAAGCCAATATCGAAGCCCACGGAATGGGTGCTCGTTTTCAAAAACCTTACGACGAGTTGGCACATACCGCTGCGTTGCCAGATTGGTATGCCGCTCACGAGGATCGTGTCCTACGTATGTTTGAGCGATCAAAAAATCATCCGTGTATCATCACTTGGTCATTGGGAAACGAAGCGGGAAATGGCGAAAATATGCAAAGGGTTTATCACGTATTAAAATCAAAAGATGATACGCGCCCTGTGCAGTACGAACAGGCAGGAGAAGATGAAAATACCGACATCGTTTGTCCAATGTATCCTAAAATCGAAACTATAATCGAATACGCAAAACGAGCGAAGGATCGTCCGCTGATTATGTGCGAGTATGCCCACGCCATGGGTAACAGCGTCGGGAATCTACAAAAATATTGGGATGCTATTGCAGGGTATCCCAACCTACAAGGAGGGTTTATTTGGGACTGGCACGATCAAGGAATTTTAGCTACTACCGCTACGGGAATGTCTTACTACAAATGCGGTGGGGACTTCGGAGGAGGAGAGGTACCGAGTGATAATAATTTTTGTGTAAATGGATTGTTATTTCCCAACCGAGCACCGCATCCCGCTATTTGGGAGGTGAAAAAAGTATATCAAAATATCAACGTTGAGCCAGTTGATCTGGAAAAAGGTATTTTTAAAATCCATAACCTTTTTGATTTTATTACCTTAAAAAATATTTACTTGGAGTGTGAATTATTGGAAAATGGATACTCGGTGCTTCACAGTCGGATTGATGATTTTAATATCCCTCCCCGTGGAAATATGGAATTGGATATGATGCTAGATTTACAGGAAACCAATGGTAAAGAATTTTTTCTCAATTTCTTTTTCAAAACTTCAGCAGACCAGCCGATGATTCCCGCTGATTACGAAATAGCGAAAGCACAATTCCCATTAGTTGCACCTATGTCGGTGAATTTTTTATCCAAAGAAGTTCTACAACCCTTGTCGGTAAAGGAAAAACAAAACATTTACGAAATAGAAGGAGAAGGTTTTTTACTAAATATTTCTCGTGTAAGTGGATTGTTAGAAAATTTGAATTTTCGGGAGATGGACATTTTGAGGGGAGGATTCCAACCCAACTTTTGGCGCGCACCAACCGATAATGATTTGGGAAACTTGATGTCCGAGCGGCTAAAGATGTGGAAGGAAGCTAGTCAAGCAAGCGTGTTACAGAAAGTGCTGGTAGAGGAAATATCAGCGCATCAAGTTGTAGTAAAAACATATTTTCAACTTCCCGCTGTTGACTTAGATTACGAATTAACGTACAGCATTTTGGGAAATGGAATAATCGAAGTGACAGGTGAATTTTTACCATTTGATAATGATAAAAAACAATTACCCGAGTTGCCCCGATTTGGTTTGACCGCCGTACTTCCGATAGCATTTGAAAACTTGAAGTGGTACGGAAGGGGACCTCACGAAAACTACGTAGATCGAAATACGAGTGCTTTCGTCGGCATTTATAACAGTACAATTGCAGCGCAGTACCATCCCTACATTCGTCCCCAAGAAAATGGTAATAAAACCGAAACACGCTGGCTAACGCTGACCAACGCCAAAGGACAAGGGCTAAAAATCATCGGATCTTCCCAGTTTGATTTTTCTGCCCAACAATATACTTCCGCAGACTTTGATTTGGATGAAAAAGGCAATTCCTTAAAACATACCTACGATGTACTCCCAAAAGATTTTATTACGCTCCACGTTGATCTAGGACAAATGGGCGTAGGCGGAGATGATAGTTGGGGCGCACATCCACACGATGAATTTAAGTTGTTTGCAAAGCCGTATTCCTTTCGGTTTTTTTTGCAATTCATCATGTAAGGCATCCTATTCACGGTCAGGTTCCAGCGTAACCTAAAAATCCTTTCCTGACTGTATATGGTAGTCAAGAAAGGATTTTTTAGATTACGCTAGAAAACTTTTAAATAAGGAATGAGAAATTAATAAATGTAGAATT
>JBCCJE010000545.1:0-4490 GCA_039027925.1 Bacteroidota bacterium | reverse complement strand
GTTCAATAATAACTTTACATTTTCTACTTGTTCTTTTTCCTTTCTGCTGCGTTAAAAAGCCTCGCTGATGCCCCGCATCGCCTACGTTTTTCGCCTTGCATAAAGAAAAAATAACTGCGCATAAAATGTAAATTTATTAATGCACCATTCCTAAATGAGCTTCTTGATAATGAAATTTACAACTCAACAAATCTTAGAACTTGCAAAACAATTTCCACGAGAACTAAAGTTGCGATTGATAAAGGAATGGATGGAGGAATTAAGCCATCCATCTATTCCAGATGTGCAATTAAAGGGATATAGTGATCCTATTAATTTGGATGAAGCGACTTTTACTGAAGACATGCTTAAACCGTTGGAAGAACTCTGGCAGGATGATCTCTCCGCCGAGGAACTCTATAAATTATGCTCCAAATGAAATGAGGCAAAATAACGCTAACTGTACTCTAAATACTTATCCTCCACACTTCCGTACTTTAATGATCTCACATCCTTAATATAATTTTGATAAACCTTCCAGGGGGCTTTTGATCCTTGTTTTGGAAGCACATCATTTGCTCTAATCACATAACCAGAATTGAAATCTAACAATGGTTCTACATCAAACTCGCTATCGTCAAATCTTGGACGGATCACATTGAAATTATTTTTATCCATATAGTTGAGCAGTCGAGCGACGTATTGACAATTCAAATCACACTTCAACGTCCACGACGCATTGGTATATCCAATAGCCAACGCCAGGTTAGGAACATCACTAAACATCACGCCCTTGTAGGCTTTCAGTTCACCAGAGTTAATGGGGACGCCATTTATCTTGGAGGTCATCCCTCCGAGGATTTGAATTTTTAGCCCCGTGGCCGTCACAATAATATCCGCTTCCAGTTCTTTTCCAGAGTTGAGTAAAATTCCGTTTTTAGTAAATTCTTGAATCGTATCCGTCACGATGTTGGCGTTCCCATTTTTTACCGCAAGGAAAAGATCACTATCTGGGATCAAGCAAAGCCGTTGATCCCACGGGTTGTATTTTGGATCAAAATCTTTTTCCTTGTAATTGTTTCCAAGTTCTTTCTTGGCGGATTTCTTAAAAAAGTTTTTCATCATATTGGGCCATTTCCTACACAGCGTGTAAATCAAAATACCCAGTAAAATATTCTTCCACTTCACGAGGTTATGCGCCGTTTTGGCGGGGAGTATTTTCTTTAAAAAATTAGCGATGACATCTTCGCTCGGCAAGTTGTAGATGTAGGTCGGAGAGCGTTGGAGCATCGTCACTTGGCTGGCTTTCTTCGCCAACTCGGGCACTAGGTTGACTGCCGTTGCACCGCTACCGATGACCACAATTTTTTTCCCACTATAATCCAGCGAGGTATCCCAATGTTGAGGATGGATAATTTTGCCCCTAAAGTTTTCACTTCCTTCGAAGGTAGGGGCATGTCCTTCCTTGTAATTATAATAACCACTACAACAAAAAAGGAAGCGAGTCTTCAGTTGGGGATGCGCTACGTCCTCGTGACCGTGGATACCAAGTGTCCACAGTTCTTCTTCGTCTTTCCAGTCGGCGGAGGCTACCTTGTGGTTATATTTAATTTTTGAATCAAGATTAAATTCCTTCGCCGTGTCTTTGATGTATTGTAAAATAGATGGGCCATCGGCTATCGCTTTTGGATTTTTCCAAGGAAAAAAAGAGTACCCCAACGTGTACATATCCGAATCGGATCGAATACCTGGATATTTAAACAAATCCCAAGTACCACCCGTCGCACCCCTTCCTTCCAGTACGATAAAGGATTTATCGGGACATTTGTCTTGAATGTGGTAAGCTGCGCAGATACCAGAAAGTCCTGCACCAATGATGACGACATCGTAAATGGGAACGGAAGCCTTATTCATGATCGAATTTTTTGTAGTTGTTTTTTTGTCTCGTGCTAAAAATAGCTATTTCTTTTTAGCGAATGATATTTATAATCGAAGAAATGTTTCGAGAGGATTGTTTGATGGCCCGTTCCGAGACCTTAGGGATTGGATTGTTACATAACAATACATTTACAAGTCATTAAACAGTCAAGTAATCAGCGAAGCGACACTATCCACCAGCCCTATTTTTAAGGAATAAAATGGTATTTTTACACTTCTTTTTTTAAAACCTATATTTCACTCAAGCCAGTTAATTATGATAAAAGAAACTTGTTTCCTCTTGATTATTTTTTGTTTTTCTTCCAATCTTTTCGGGCAAGCAGCCAAGGAAGTCATAGACGATGTTCCCGCTAGTTTGGCAGCAACGATAACAGTTGAAGATCTGAAAACACATTTGAATACACTGGCCTCCGATGAGTACGAAGGTAGAGAAACGGGAACAGTCGGCAACGAAAAAGCGGGAATCTATATCGCTAATCATTTTGAACAACTAGGGCTGCCGCCCATAGGTAACGACGAATCTTATTACCAAAACGTGATGTTCACTTGGACCATGTGGAAAGACATCAGTATCTCCATCAAGAAAGCAGACAAGGAAGAAAAATTCAGACACCTGCGGGAGTTTCTCTCCTTTCCTACTCGAAACGGAGAGATGCCTGCTTTGAAAACTGACGAAATCGTATTCCTTGGTTACGGTATTGACGACTCCAAGTACAGCGACTACCGAGGAAAAGACTTGAAGGGAAAAGTAATCATGGTTTACAAGGGAGAGCCATTTGACAAAAAAGGAAAGTCCCGAATCACCGGAACGACCACCCCCTCAAAGTGGACAACCAGTTGGGAGGAAAAACTAAAAACGGCCCACGAAAAAGGAGTGAAGGCGGTTCTATTTATTGAAAATAATTTGCAAAAAGAAATCAGCGAAAATCGTCGTTTTCTAGTAGGGCCTAAATTGACCTTGGGCGAGCAAGACCAACCCGAAACACAGTACGCCAACAGTTGCTATATTTCTACCAACATAGCCCAAGCTATCATTGGGAAAAATTTAAAAAAAGTTAAAAAGGCGAGAAAGAAAATCAGGAAAAGAGGCAAATCCAAAAGTGTCACGCTCCCAGTTAATTTTGAATTGGTACAAACCAAGAACGTTAGAACGCTAGCTGGAAATAATGTACTTGGCTACATCGAAGGCAACGATCCAAAACTCAAAGAAGAATTGGTCATCATCACCGCTCACTACGATCACTTGGGAAAAAGAGGCGATGATATTTTTAACGGAGCTGATGATAATGGCTCGGGTACGAGTTCGGTACTAGAGGTAGCGGAAGCATTTGCGAAAGCACAGCAGCAAGGATTGGGACCGAGAAGAAGTGTACTTTGTATGCTAGTGACGGGTGAGGAAAAAGGACTATTGGGTTCGCAGTTTTATGCAGAAAATCCAATTTTTCCAATCGAAAATACAATCGCTAATGTCAACGTGGACATGGTGGGGAGAGTAGATGAGAAGTACGCTGATAATCCCAACTACGTTTACGTCATCGGTTCGGATCGCTTGAGTACCGAACTACACGACATCAACGAAAACGTAAATAAGACCTACACCAACTTGGTACTTGATTATACGTACAATGCGGACGATGATCCCAACAGGTACTACTACCGATCAGATCATTATAATTTTGCGGAAAAAGGTATTCCCGCTATTTTTTATTTTAACGGCACTCACAAAGATTACCACCGAACTACCGATACCGTAGAGAAAATTAATTTTGAGAAAATGGCAATCATTGCCAAACTCGTTTTTCATACTGCTTGGCAGCTCGCCAATCAAGATAAAAGAATTGAAGTGAACGTAACGGGAAGAAATTAGTGTTTTTTAGAATTGAGAAGTGAGGACATTCCCTAAAAGAGGTTGATCATTTTGAGAACTTAGAACGGAAAGTATTTAATTATATGTTTCTAAATTTGTTTCTCTTCTCTCTCAATAGCGAAGCGTAGTAGTCTCTGTTTTAAGTACTCTAAATAAAAAAAGAGCGTCCAAGTAATGCTACTTGTGACGCTCTTCTCATTTCGTTGGATTTTGTGATATTTATTTTTTTTGGGTAATAGGCAAAAAAAAAGTGAGTTAAGAACCAACCTTACCCCCCAATAAGCCGGTTCCACTCACTTACTTAAGGTCACTTCTGACCCTAAAGTTCTTTGCATAAAAATTCCTTCTGTTCAATAGTGTTTTAACTTGTTCTTTCCAATCGGGGGTTCTAGGGAGGAATTACCGCAAAGAAACTATTCCTAAAAATTCCCTCGGTGAGGGAAACTATGTTATCAAAGTTAAGTGAGTAATGAGACCGATCTTACCCCCCAATAGAATCGGCCTCACTCACTTTTTAAGGTCGCATTTGACCCTAATTCTTTATTCATTGAACCAACAGTTTGCTGTTGATGAATTTTAATTCATTCTAAAAACAAATCTTGTGGGAGGTTTAAAAAAATTGGAGGTTTGTATTTGGAAAAAAATAAGTGATTATTTCCTTATTTACATTCGCAAAGACATTAAAGATAATTTCAATAACTGTGCC